>DATESK010000091.1:0-4716 GCA_035270865.1 Clostridia bacterium
ACTCTCAAGCCACACAGTCTGCCAAATACCCGATTGCGGAGTGTACCAAATTCCGCCGTGCTTGGTTTTCTGTTTTGCCCTAGCTTGCGTACCGCTGTCGCAAGGGTCTGTGATTATTAAAGCGATTTCGTTTTTTCCTAGCTTAACAAAATCCGTAATTTCAAGTGATACGGGGAAATAGCCGCTTGTGAACGCGCCTACCTTTTTTTTGTTTATCTCAAGTGTACAGGCGTAATCTACCGCGCCAAAATGTATAAAAGTTCTATCTTTCAAAAACTCTTTTGTGAGTTCAAAGGTTCGGTTGTAGTACAACACATCTGTAGGCTTTGCTTCAATTCCGCTAAGTCCAGATAGCAGACATTCGGGGGAAAACGGAACTAGTATCTCTTTGTCATAGCCGTTGAACTTTTCACTACTGTCTAAAATTGCGAATTCCCATTTGCCGTTTAGGTTAACAAAACTATCGCGCTCCATTTGGGGGCGCGGATATTCGGGATGCGGAACTGCTTCCACTTCTTCATAAAATTTTGATTTTAGTCTTAAAACGCTCATAATTTTCTCCGATAGTACACATTTTTGCACAGTATATATTATTTAATACTAATTATATTAACATATCTAAAAGTCAAAAACAAGACAATGAGGCAATAATCTTTCCGCCTTCACAATTCCAAAAGCGGTTACATTAAACCAAATTAAAAAACCTTAGACATCTTTAATTAAATTAAATAACTTTGGCATATTGCACTAAAGCAAATTAAATATCTTTGAGAATTGACCACAAATAATTTACAAAATTTTAACCGTCTTTGACATACGCGTTACTCTGTGCTAAAATTTTTTTGGAGGCATTATGAAACTTATCATTGCATCAGATATACACGGTTCGGCAACAAGTCTTCGGACAATTTTGTCAAAGGCAAGCAAAACTGACAAAGTAATTTTACTTGGCGACATCTACAACCACGGGCCACGCAACCCCCTTCCCGAAGGGTGGGCGCCAATGGAAGTCGCTTCGCTTCTTAATGACTTTTACAACGCGCACGGAAACAAACTTACAGTAATTCACGGCAACTGTGACAGCGAAGTTGACCAGATGATTTCAAAGTTCAAATTCAAAAAAAAGTATACATTGCACCTCGACCGTAAATTATTTTTCAGCCACGGACACAAATTTAATATCGATAATCCGCCTGCGGATATAAAAAGTGGTGCAACTGTCTTTTACGGTCATTTTCACATTCCCGTAATTGAAGAAAAAAGCGGAGTATTTTTTGTCAATCCCGGCTCTTGCGCTCTCCCTTTTCAAGGTAACCCAAAATCCTATGCCACTTATGAAAATGGCAAAATCACAATTTTAGATTTGAATGATAATGTAATTATGGAAAAACAGCTTTAAGAATATTAAATAAATAATAATGAATTCTTTTCAAAATAAAATAGTTTTATATTAGAAAGAGCGAACTGAATTATTTCGGTAAGTGCAAAAGGTAAATTTATATTCGCCGTTGTCCACAACTTCACTTTCGTTCTCCAATGTCCAGTTGGAAAGTTCATCAAGATTTTCAAAAAACACAGTTGCATAGCCTTCTGCCTGCACTTTCGTTACTAAAACTTCAGAACAGTACGGCAACATTGTGCGGTAGAACATTGCACCACCAACCACAAATACATCGTCAGGGTTATATTTTTTGACTTCCGCAAAAACTTCTTCAATGCTTTTGACAAGCACTACATCTTCTCTGTTCCCATCAGGCCAAAGCACAATATTGACACGGTTCTTTAACGGTTTGCCGTTAGGAAAAGAAAGCAAAGTGTTTGAACCCATAACGACAACTTTGTCCATTGTGTGTTCCATAAAATGTTTCATATCCTCGCGGATTGAAAACAATAAACCATTATTTTTACCTATTCCCCACGCACTATCAACAGCCACGATTGCCTTCATATTGCCTCCTAGACTGCCACTTCAATTTTAGATTTCAGCGGTGTAAATTCATAATTATCAAGTTTAAAATCATCAATCGTAAAATCATAGAAGTTACGGATTTCAGGGTTTATCGTGAATTTTGGCGCGGTAAACTGCTTGTTTTGCAATATTTCTTCAACTATTGGAATATGTCTGTCGTATATATGGGCGTCAGAAATTACATGCACAAGTTCTCCGACTTTAAGCCCCGACACCTGCGCAAACATATGAACTAAAACCGCATACTGCACCACATTCCAGTTGTTTGCAGTCAGCGTGTCTTGCGAGCGTTGGTTGAGTATTGCGCTCAGTTTTCCCTCCGCCACATTGAAAGTTAAAGAGTACGCACAAGGATACAAATTCATTTCGTGCAAGTCGGAGAAGTTGTAAATATTAGTCATAATACGGCGGGAGTTAGGATTGTTTTTTAAGTCAAAAAGCACGCGGTCAACTTGGTCGAATTCGCCCTCTTTGTAGATGTGCTTAATTCCAAGCTGATAGCCGTACGCTTTACCTATGCTGCCGCTTTCATCCGCCCATGCATCCCAAATATGCGAATTTAGGTCGTGCACATTATTGGACTTTTTTTGCCATATCCAAAGTATTTCATCTATCGCAGCTTTAAGGTTTGTCTTCCGCAACGATAGAATAGGAAATTCTTTTGACAAATCATAGCGGTTTACAATACAAAACTTTTTTATTGTGTGGGCGGGCGTGCCGTCTAACCATTTCGGTCGAACATCAAATTCGGTGTCCCAAACGCCGTTATCTAAAATATCTCTACAAGTTTCAATAAATACTTTGTCGGCTAAACTCATTATTTCCTCTTTACTTTTGAATAAATTTTATTACGCAAACTTCTTTGTATTGCAAGCAGTTTTTTGCACCGTTTTCTCAAGCAGTTTTTTTGAATCGTTTTCTCAAGCAGTTTTTTTGAACCGTTTTCTCAAGCAGTCTTTCGCACCGTTTTCTCAAACAGTTTTTTTGAACCGTTATTTCGCAACTCTTTCAAAACTTACTATTAATAATAAATCTATTATAACTTTACGCCGTAAATTGTCAACCCTAAAGGCTGTGCGTAAATTCATATCATGCGGTACAATTTTGCTAAGTTTACAAAACATTCAATCCTAAATTTGCACCTCGCACGCTCACATTTAATCAACTAGTATCATAAGTTTTACTATTATCAACCTAAAATTCTCTTTAGGTATTCTCCCGTTGAACTCCCTTTAACTTTTGCAACTTCCTCCGGTGTACCAGACGCTATAATCATTCCCCCGCCGTCACCGCCCTCAGGCCCTAAGTCAATTATGTTGTCGGCAAGTTTAATGACATCAAGGTTGTGTTCAATGACAACAACTGTATTGCCAGAGTCAACAAGGCGTTGCAGAATCGTTACAAGTTTTGCGACATCGTGGGTGTGTAAGCCCGTTGTCGGTTCATCCAAAATGTAGAGTGTTTTCCCAGTCGCGCGCTTAGATAGTTCTGTTGCAAGTTTAACGCGTTGCGCCTCACCGCCCGACAGAGTTGTAGAGGATTGCCCTAGCTTTACATAACCTAGTCCCACATCATAGAGAGTGGATATTTTGTTATAAATTTTTGGAACATTGCGGAAAAACTCGCAAGCCTCCTCAACCGTCATATCTAAAATATCACTTATACTTTTGCCCTTATACTTAACCTCCAGCGTTTCACGGTTATATCGTTTCCCTTTGCATACTTCACAAGGCACATATATATCAGGCAAAAAGTGCATTTCGATTTTTAGTATGCCGTCGCCCGAACAATGTTCACAGCGGCCACCTGCTATATTAAAGGAAAACCGCCCCGACTTGTAGCCTCTGGCTTTGGCATCAGGGATTAAGGCAAAAAGGTCGCGGATAGCCGTAAAAACGCCCGTGTATGTGGCGGGGTTTGAGCGTGGAGTTCTGCCTATCGGGCTTTGGTCGATTGCGATTACTTTGTCTAAATACTCGACACCTTTGATTTCTTCAAAATCGCCCATTGATTGCTTCGCCCCGTTCAACTTGTTTGCAAGATAGGGATACATTATTCCGTTGACCAAACTTGATTTACCGCTGCCAGAAACGCCCGTAACGATATTTAGCAGTCCTAACGGAAAATCTACGGTTAAATTTTTAAGATTATTTTGCTTTGCGCCAACTATTGTTAGAACTTTATCACTTGCTTTCCGTCTTGTTTTTGGCACTTCAATTTTAAGTTCACCCGACAAATACTTGCCTGTGATTGAATTAGGATTATCAATTATATCTTGAACGCTTCCCGCCGCAACAACCGTACCACCGTGCACTCCCGCGCCCACACCAATATCGACAATGTAATCCGCTTGACGCATAGTTTCTTCATCGTGTTCGACAACAATCAGCGTATTACCTAAGTCCCTAAGACCTTTCAAACTGTCAAGCAGTTTTTGGTTGTCACGCTGATGAAGTCCTATGCTCGGCTCATCCAAAATATAAAGCACACCGCTAAGTCCGCTTCCTATTTGTGTCGCAAGTCTAATACGCTGGCTTTCTCCGCCCGACAAACTTCCTGCCATACGGCTAAGTGTAAGATAGGACAACCCAACATTGACTAAAAAGCCAAGTCTTGCGTGGATTTCTTTTAGAATCCGATGCGCTATCATATCCTGCGTTTTGCTAAGTTTCAGCTCGTACAAGAATTTATCGATTTTGCTTACATGCATGGAACAGAGTTCGACAATATTAAGACCGCCAACAGTA
>DATESK010000092.1:0-2796 GCA_035270865.1 Clostridia bacterium
AAAGATTTTTGCCATAATCGATAGTTTATCAAACAAATTATACTCTTTAACCCTCGATTGTGTCAATATTTCACTTTATTACAACATCTTCTCCAAACATCGAACGAATGTATTGTTCGGCATTTTCATCCGATAAACGGAGATGACAATCTAACACTAAATGCAAATCTGAAATCTCAGCCAGCACAGAATTTAGTTTGCCTTTATTATTCTTTTCCGACAACAAATTGACGGTTACTTTTGAGGGAAACATCACTTGAAGGTCATCCTCCGAAATTGATGGTTCACCTTCAGTTGCAGCTAAAATCAATAATTTGTTTTTGCTCTCACCCGTCTCATCCACTTCGTCATTAAGTTTTGCAAGCACGAAATTCCAAATTTGTTTAGCGGTTTTTTGCGGTTCAATATCTATATTTTTTTTTTGAGCGTCTGCATTTTGTTGCATCGCTATTCCGCCTTTTTCCAGTCTTGCCAACCTCATTTCAAGTTGATTAAACTTTTCGCCGTTTCCGTTTGTTCCGCCCCCCTCGCTGCATGTTGAAATTCTAACTGCGGCGGCTTCAAAAATTATGCGGTGCTGCGAACTTGTTCTAAAGGATGCCTCAAGTTCGTTCAATGTGTTTAGCGCAAACAAAAGCGCGTTGTTTGAACACATCAATGCCAACTCTTTTTGCCACTCAAACATATCCTGCGGAAGTGATAAGATTGTTTCTGCGTTACTGCAATTTTTAATAAACAATATATTTCGGAAAATTGTTGCAAGGTCGGTGGACAACAGTCGCACATTTTTGCCTAGGTCGCAAAGTTCCGCAATACTTTTAAGCGTAGCATCGGTATTTTTCTCGAGCATTGACGAGGCAAGTTTAAGCAGTTTTTGAGGATCGCTTGCACCTAAAACATCTAATACGCCTTGATAAGTAACTTGATTATTGCAATACGATAAGCACATATCGGCAATGGAAAGCGCATCACGCACACTACCTGTTGCGGCAGATGCAATGAGCGGAAGAGCTTCCTCCTCAACTGTCGCTCCAACTTCTTTGTACACTCCGCGCAAATGTTCCACCAACAGCTTGTTTGGCACAAGGCGGAAATCAAAACGCAAACAGCGTGATAAAATTGTGGCGGGGATTTGATGCACTTCAGTTGTGGCAAGTATAAAAATAGCGTGCGACGGCGGTTCTTCCAATGTCTTTAAGAGGGCGTTATACGCACTCTTTGACAGCATATGAACCTCGTCTATAATATAAACTTTGTAACGGCCGACAGTCGGCAAGTAATTGATTTTTTCGGTTATCTCTCTCACCTGCTCAACGCTGTTGTTTGAAGCTGCGTCAATTTCCATTATATCAAAATTTGTGGAAAGCATAAGTTCTAAGCAGGTTTCACATTTACCGCACGGCGAACCCGTGATATTGTTCTCGCAATTTACAGCGCGTGAAAAAATTTTGGCAACAGAAGTTTTTCCTGTGCCGCGCGTTCCCGTGAAAAGATATGCGTGACCGATAGCATTATTTTTAATTTGATTAACTAAGGTCTTGATAATGTGGTCCTGACCTATAACCTTTTCAAATGTATCGGGACGAAACCGTCTGTAAAGTGAATTGTATGCCATATCATAAGTATATACTATTGAGAAAAAATAATCAATTAAAAACTAATTTCAAATTAGCATCTTTCAAACTCTAAAATAATATTGCCATATCTCCAATTTTATAGTAAAATTATTTGTAGTAGAGAATTTAATATATAAAATTAACTAGCGTATCAAATAGTTAATAATATAAAAAAGCAGTTGATAGTTCAAACAAATTTATATTTGTTGTTTAACATCGTATTTAAGATTTACAAGTAAAATAATTTTAATAAAACAACACAATTAGAAAGTTTAAAGGAGGATTTATGGATACTAAGGCATTTTACAAAATGAGCTACGGTCTTTACATTATCTCAACAAGGTATGACGGAAAGGATTATGGTTGCGTAGTCAACACTCTCATTCAAATCACTTCAAATCCCGCGCAAATGTCCGTAGCAATCAATAAGGAAAACTATACCTCAAAGATGATTGATAAGGCAGGATTTTTTACTGCAACACCGCTAACAGTTGATGCAACAATGGATTTAATCGGCAATTTCGGCTTCAAAACAAGCAAGGATTTCGACAAGTTTTATGGTTGGGGATTTAAGCGCGATACAAACGGAATTGCGTATCTAACTCAATGTACAAACGCGTTCTTTAGTCTGAAAGTCAACAATATTGTTGATTCGGGAACTCACAACATTTATATCGGCGAAGTTTTGGACGCTATGCCGCTTGAGGGTAGCGATTCGCTTACCTATGATTACTATCAAAGGATAAAGAAAGGCACAACACCCCCAAAAGCCTCATCGTATAATGCAAAAAGTGGAACTGATTCATCTTCTGCAACTGCGCCCACAGCTCAAACAACACCTCAAAAAGTTAAATATGTTTGCTCTGTTTGCGGATACGAGTACGAAGGTGACCCGCTTCCCGCCGACTTTATCTGCCCTGTTTGCGGACAACCTGCATCTGTCTTTGAAAAAGTATTATATTAGGTTTTTCAATAAGAATTAACATTAGAAACAATGTAGAATTGATTGTATAAAATTCACATTAGAATTGATTGTTATAATTCATATTAGAAATTGATTGTATAAAAAAACACGGCACGCCGTGTTTTTTATTTTCTAAGCTAATATTTTTTCATTTCCATTTTCGATAATTCGCTCAAGAATTAAAGAATAACAAAAATCTAATACCTAATTTATATT
>DATESK010000093.1:0-9979 GCA_035270865.1 Clostridia bacterium
ACATTAGAATTAACAATATACAAAAATCCAACAATAAATATTTTTATTTTTGACTAAAGGCATAAAAAAGAAAAGATTTTACAAATTTTCTACAATTTCATACATTTCTTTTCCGTCTGCCTTTGACGTTCTTTCATCGACATAAAGCACGCGGAAAGTAAGTTTTTTCCCACCAAAAGCCACGGCGACAATGTCGCCTTCTTTGATTTCTTTTGAGGGTTTTGCTACCTTGCCGTTGATTTCAATTCTTCCGCCGTCGCAGGCGTCAGCGGCAACAGCGCGGCGTTTGATTACTTTTGAAATTTTAAGATATTTGTCTATTCTCATTTCTGCCTTTCGATTATGCGGTATTAAATTATTCTAAAGCATAAAAACTTTGCCAATTTTCATCTATTTATAACTAATTCTATCACAAAACATCAATTAGTTTGCCTATATACTTTTAATTGCTTTTCAAATTCATACAAAAATATTTTTTTCAAACAAAAATTTGCTTGACACGCAAGGTGGTTGAATGTAAAATAGAAAAATGCGCGATAATACATATACCTACCTCCGAAGCAAAAACATTTGGGGGTAGGGGGTTTTTATACATTGATTGTAACGCATAGCTACAAAAAAAACAAGTGTATTTTTCCAATACGGTTTTAGCCCGTCGGCATACACTTTTGATTACAAAGTTTATAAATTTTTTAAGGAGCGTAAAATGTCTCAAAAAATTCACAAGGTAAAGTATGGAAATACAGAGAGAATGACTTTTTCATCTATTAAAGATGTTCTCGAAATTCCATACCTAATTGAAGTGCAAAAAGATTCCTATTACAATTTTATTGACGCGGGCATAAGAGAAGTCTTTAAGGATTACTCGCCAATAAATGATTTCTCGGGCAGACTTAAGCTTGAGTTTTTGGAACATACCATGACGGGTACTCCAAAATATAATGTGAAAGAATGTAAGGACCGCGACACAACATACGCAATTCCGCTGAAAGTCAGAGCAAAACTTACAAACTCTGAAACTGGCGAAGTTATTGAACAAGAAGTTTTTATGGGTGATTTCCCTCTAATGACAGATTCGGGTTCGTTTGTTATAAACGGCGCCGAGCGTGTTGTTGTCAGCCAATTAGTGCGAAGCCCCGGTGTATACAGCGAAAAGTCGGCGGATAAGAACGGTATAGCGCGCTATGCGACAACCGTTATTCCAAACCGCGGTGCCTGGTTGGAATTTGAACAGGACCAAAACGATATTTCTTGGGTACACGTGGACAGAACTAGAAAAATTACCACCACAACGCTTCTTAGAGCGTTAGGTTTTGGCACGGATGAAGAAATTGTTGCCTTATTTGGCAATGACGATATGATGGCTAAAACTTGTGAAAAGGATGCAAACTGCAAATCCGAAGAAGCGGGCAAAATTGATTTATTCCGCCGTTTACGCCCAGGTGAAGTTCCTACTATGGAAGGCGCGAATATACTTTTACACAACACTTTCTATGACTACAAGAAATACGACTTGGCAAGAGTAGGCCGCTATAAGTATAATAAGAAACTGTCCATCGCAAACCGCATTTGCGGTCATACCGTGGCAGAAGATGTTGTCAGCCCTCTAACTGGTGAAATTTTGGCAAAAGCAGGGGAAGTCGTTGAATTTGAAAAGGCTAATGAAATTCAAAATAACGCGGTAAACATTGTTTACCTTGCCTACAAAGACTCCGAAGGAAAAGATTGCAAATTCAAAGTTATCGGCAACAATACCGTTGACCTTGACGCGTTCGTCAATGTCAATCCTCATGATGTCGGTATTCTTGAAAAAGTTTACTATCCCACACTCAAAAATATTTTAGACGAGTTCGACAATGTCGAGCAACAGATTATTGCAATCAAGGCATCGGTTGATGAACTTGTGTTTAAGCATATAACCGTTGACGACATAGTTGCAACAATATCCTTAAACTGCGGTTTGCGTCACGGCTTTAGCACCTTGACAGACACCCGCGACGACCACACTGATGATATTGACCACTTGTCAAACCGCCGTGTCCGCGCGGTGGGTGAATTGCTCCAAAATCAATTCCGCATAGGCATTTCAAGACTTGAAAGAGTTATAAAGGAAAGAATGGCATCCACACAGGAAAATGCCGAAATCACTCCTCAAACACTTATCAATATTCGTCCTATCACAAGCGCGATAAAAGAATTTTTCGGTTCTTCACAGCTTTCACAGTTTATGGACCAGCCTAATCCTATTGCAGAACTTACCCACAAGAGAAAGTTATCAGCACTAGGCCCTGGCGGTTTGAACAGAGAGCGCGCTTCATTTGAAGTTCGAGACGTTCACTACTCTCACTATGGCAGAATGTGCCCTATTGAAACTCCAGAAGGTCAAAACATTGGACTTATTTCTTCTCTTTCAACCTATGCTAAGGTTAACGAGTATGGTTTCATTGAAACCGCCTATCGTAAAATCGATAAAAAAACAGGCGTTGTTACTGACGAAGTCATCTATATGACCGCTGATGAAGAAGATAAATATGTTGTTGCGCAAGCAAACGAACCTCTTGATGAAAAGGGAAAATTTGTGCGTGACCGTGTTACTTGCCGTATCCGTTCAGATATCCGTGAAGTTGCAAAGGATAAAGTCGAATATATGGATGTGTCACCAAAGCAGTTGATTTCAATAGCTACCGCACTCATTCCCTTCCTTGAAAATGACGATACGAACCGTGCTTTAATGGGTTCTAACATGCAGCGACAGGCAGTTCCTCTTCTCCGTCCCGAAGCTCCTATGATTGCGACAGGCGTTGAACATAAGATTGCTTATGATTCGGGCGTAATGAAAATTGCAAAGAACGCTGGTGTAGTAAAATATGTTGACTCTGACAATATAATTGTGCAGTTAGCAGACGGGAGCGAAGATACCTACGAACTTTCAAAATTCCAAAGAAGCAACCAGTCCACCTGCATAAACCAAAAGCCGATAGTGAAAAAAGGTGAAAAGGTCGCAAAAGGCGCAGTACTGGCAGACGGTCCTGCAACAGCTGACGGCGAGCTTGCTCTTGGAAGAAATATCTTGGTAGGCTTTATGTCGTGGGAAGGCTACAACTATGAGGACGCAGTCCTTATAAGTGAAGACCTTGTCAAAAACGATATTTTCACTTCAATCCACATTGAAGAACACGAGATTGAAGCCCGCGATACGAAACTCGGCGAAGAACAAATCACACGCGATATTCCTAACCTGTCCGAAGAAGCTCTTCGATATCTTGACGAGGACGGAATTATTATGGTTGGCGCGGAAGTCCGCTCGGGCGACATATTAGTTGGAAAAGTTACACCTAAGGGCGAAACTGAACTTACTCCCGAAGAAAGATTGCTTAGAGCGATATTCGGCGAAAAGGCAAGAGAAGTTCGTGACACATCACTCCGCGTGCCAAACGGCGAGGGCGGTATAGTTGTTGATGTCAAGATCTTCACAAGGAAAAACCGTGACGAACTATCACCAAATATCAATAAACTTGTGCGTGTCTATATAGCGCAAAAAAGAAAAATTTCAGTCGGCGATAAAATGGCTGGACGCCACGGAAACAAGGGTGTTATATCCCGCGTCCTTCCAAAAGAAGATATGCCGTTTATGGCAGACGGAACACCGCTTCAAATCGTGCTCAATCCGCTAGGCGTTCCTAGCCGTATGAATATCGGTCAGGTTTTGGAAGTCCACCTTGGCTTAGTTGCCAAAATGCTGGACTGGAAAATTGCAACTCCCGTTTTTGACGGCGCAAGCGAAAGCGACATCAAAGATTTGTTTATGGAAAGCGGTTTGACAAACGAAGAGGGGAAGGTAGACGGAAAAATTCAGCTTTACGATGGAAGAACGGGCGAACCGTTTGAAAACCGCGTTACAGTCGGATATATGTATTATCTCAAACTCGCGCACTTGGTCGATGACAAAATCCACGCAAGAAGCACCGGCCCTTACAGTTTGGTTACGCAACAGCCTTTGGGTGGAAAAGCTCAATTCGGCGGACAGCGTTTCGGTGAAATGGAAGTTTGGGCGCTTGAGGCGTACGGCGCAGCGAATATGTTGCAAGAAATTCTTACCGTCAAATCAGACGATGTCGTGGGCAGAGTTAAAACCTATGAATCAATCGTCAAGGGCAACAACATCTCTGAACCGGGTATTCCTGAATCATTTAAGGTTTTGGTCAAGGAACTTCAAAGTTTGTGCTTAGATATTAAGGTTCTCACAGAAGAGCGCGATGAAATCAAACTCCGTGATTATATTGATGACGACCTCGATTTTGAATCCACAGCGGCGCACAAGGAAGAAGAACTCAAAGAAATCGACTTGCTCAGCGAAGATGCTTCAATTTTCGGAAGTTTTGCCAGCGGCAATGAAGAGCCTAAGGCATTTGCCGGCGGCGGACTCTTTGATGATGAACCCGATGATGAGGAAACGAATATCTTCACATCTGGCTTCAGCATAAAAGAAGAAGATGTAACCAAGGGACTTTTTGAGGACGACAACCTTGATGATTTGAAGAATTTGTTCGGCGATATGAAAGCCGATGAAGAGGATAGTGAAGCTGTTGACGAAGCAAAAAACGAAGCCGATGACGAAAGTGTCGACCTTGATAAAGCTGACAGCGAAAACGATAACGACGACGGCAACGGCGATAAGGAATAATAGGAGGGTTGTATGTACGAACTTTCAAATTTTGATGCTATACAAATAGGCATTGCCTCTCCCGAAAAAATCAGAGAATGGTCTTTCGGCGAGGTTACAAAGCCTGAAACAATAAATTACAGAACACAAAAACCTGAAAAGGACGGACTTTTTTGCGAAAGAATCTTCGGGCCTACCCGCGATTGGGAATGCCATTGCGGTCGCTATAAGAGAATCCGCTATAAAGGTGTAATCTGCGAAAAGTGCGGAGTTGAGGTCACAAAGAGCAAGGTGCGCCGTGAAAGAATGGGCCATATCGAGCTCGCAACGCCTGTTTCGCATATTTGGTATTTCCGCGGTGTTCCGTCGCGTATCAGCCTTTTGCTTGATATGTCGCCAAAGGAACTTGAGCAAGTGCTTTATTTTGTCGCATTTGTTGTGCTAGATCCGGGTGAAGTGACAGAACTCACAAAAAAACAAGTTATTTCCGACAAAGAAAACAGAGAGCTGGTTGAAAAATACGGTGCAAAAGCCTTCCGTGCAGGAATGGGCGCTGAAGCCGTCAAAGAACTACTACTTGAAGTCAATGTTGAAAAGGAAAGCGGAGAATTAAAGGAATTAGTTGCAAATTCAGTCGGACAAAAGAGATTGCGAGCAATTAAGCGTTTGGAAATTGTTGAGTCTTTCAGAATTTCAGGCAACAAGCCCGAATGGATGATACTTGATGTAATTCCTGTTTTACCTCCCGAATTACGCCCTATGGTGCAACTTGACGGCGGCCGATATGCAACTTCTGATTTGAATGACCTTTACCGCAGAGTAATAAACCGCAATAACCGCTTAAAAAAGCTGAAAGAGTTAGGCGCGCCTGATATTATTGTTAGAAATGAAAAGCGTATGCTTCAAGAGGCAGTTGACGCACTAGTTGACAACGGTCGCAGAGGAAAGGCAGTCACAGGTCCCGGTAACAGAGATTTGAAATCCTTGAGCGGAATGCTGCGTGGAAAGCAAGGACGCTTCCGTCAAAACTTGCTCGGAAAGCGTGTTGACTATTCAGGCCGTTCAGTCATTGTTGTCGGTCCTGAGCTTAAGTTGTATCAATGTGGTTTGCCAAAAGAAATGGCTCTTGAACTTTTCAAGCCGTTTGTTATGAACAAATTGGTTGAACAAAACCTTTGCCACAATATTAAGAGCGCGAAGCGTTTCGTAGAGAACGGGAAAAATCAAGTTTGGGATATTTTGGAAGAAATCATCAAGGACCACCCAGTACTCTTAAACCGCGCTCCTACACTCCACAGATTGGGTATTCAAGCGTTTGAACCCGTACTTGTTGAAGGCAGAGCTATAAAAATTCATCCGCTGGTTTGCGGTGCGTTCAACGCCGACTTTGACGGAGACCAAATGGCTGTACACGTTCCGCTTTCAATCGAAGCGCAGGTGGAAGCACGAATTTTGATGCTATCGACAAACAATATCTTGAAATTGTCGGATGGGAAGCCTATTGTTTCCCCTACACAAGATATGGTTATAGGTTCGTATTACTTGACAATTGTCCGTCCTGGAGCAAAGGGCGAAGGCAAAGCCTTTGCATCCTTTGATGAAGCGCAAATGGCATACAGCGACGGCGATATAACCTTGCAGTCACTTTGCTATATCCGCATGCAGAAAGAAGGCACGGACGGCGTGTTGTACACAAAACTTTTGCATACAACAGTAGGTCGCTGCATATTTAACGAAGCGATTCCGCAAGATCTCCGCTTTATCGACAGAAACATTGTTTCAAATGCTCCTTATCTTGAAATTGAAGGCATTTTGGGTACTAATTCATCTATTGATAAGAGACAATTAAAAGCTATTGTTGCAACATTAAAAGACGCAACAGTAAACAAAAAGGCTTGCGACGAAATTTGTTCAATAGTTGGAAGAAATGCAGGAGAACTTAGCGCTGAACAAGTTAGTGTAATGTCTGCGGCAATAAAAGATGCTGGCGAAATTGATTTGGATGCAACCGAAGAGGCCACAGAGGTTAATGCTCTCCGTGAAAAAATTCAAAAGGTTTTAGGCAAGAAAGCGCAGGCAGTTGGCAAGAAGCAACTCTCACTTATTGTTGATAATTGCTTTAGATACCACGGTGCGACAGATACCGCAAGAGTTTTGGATAATATCAAAACTTTAGGATTTAAGTACTCAACAATTGGCGCAATAACGGCAAGCGTATTTGATATGCATGTCCCTGAAAAGAAGAAAGAAATTGTTGCTGACGCTGAGAAAAAAGTTATAAATATTGAAAAGAATTTTGCCCGCGGAATTGTTACCGATGAGGAAAGATACCAAACGGTTGTCAAGATTTGGAAGGATGCGACAGACGAAGTGGAAAAAGAGTTGAGAAAATCACTCGACGACTTCAACCCGATTTGGATGATGGCAAACTCCGGCGCGCGTGGTAATATGGGACAAATTCGTCAGCTTGCAGGTATGCGTGGTTTGATGAGCGACCCGTCAGGAAGAACAATTGAACTTCCTGTTCGCGCAAACTTCCGTGAAGGACTTTCCGTTTTGGAATACTTCATTTCTTCACACGGTGGAAGAAAAGGTCTTGCCGATACAGCACTAAAAACCGCTGACTCAGGTTACCTCACAAGAAGACTTGTCGATGTATCCCACAGCGTTATCGTGCGTGAACAAGATTGTGGAGATACAAAAGGCAGCGATGTTATCGCAATCAAGGACGGCAGAAGTGAGATTGAAAGCTTGCGTGACAGAATTGCGGGGCGTTTCTCTATCAATGCTATTGTCAATCCTAAGACTGGTGAGATTATTGTGCCTGCCGATACGCTGATTTCAGACGATCAAGCAGATGAAATACAAGCCGCAGGACTTGAAAAGGTTACTGTTAGAACGGTGCTTAACTGCAAAACCAAAAACGGCGTATGCGCAAAGTGTTACGGCAAAAATATGGCAAGCGGAAACGCCGTAAAACTTGGCGAAGCGGTCGGCATTATTGCCGCTCAGTCAATCGGCGAACCCGGCACTCAGCTCACAATGAGAACATTCCACACAGGCGGCGTTGCAACAGGCGATGATATTACACAAGGTTTGCCCCGTGTTGAGGAATTGTTTGAAGCGAGAAAGCCGAAAGGTCTTGCTGTTATCACTGAAACTTCAGGTGTTGTGGCAATAGACCAAGGCAAGCGCGAAATTTCAGTAACAAACGCAGACGGGGAAGTCAAGGTTTATCCTTTCCCATTTGGCGCAAAATTAAAAGTAGAAAACGGCGATATGCTTGAGCCGGGCGATCCGCTCACACAAGGTTCAATCAATCCCCAAGATATGTTAAAGGCAAAGGGCGTAAAGGGTGTTCAAGAATATCTTACCAAAGAAGTTCAATCAGCTTACCGCTTGTCAGGCGTTGAAATCAACGATAAACATATCGAGGTAATTGTCCGTCAAATGCTTCGCAAGGTTAGAATTGAAAAGCAAGGCGACACGAGTATGCTCCCCGGTGTTTTGGTGGATATCTTCACCTATGAAGAAGAAAACGAAAAGGCGCTTGAGAGCGGTGGCGTGCCGGCAACTGCAAAACGCACATTGCTTGGCATAACGAAATCTTCACTTGCTACAGAATCCTTCCTGTCTGCCGCTTCATTCCAAGAAACCGCAAGAGTTTTGACGGATGCCGCAATCAAAAACAAAATTGACCCGTTGCTAGGATTAAAGGAAAATGTCATCATAGGCAAACTTATTCCTGCGGGAACAGGTATGAAGGAATACAAAAATATTAGCACTACACCTGGTGAAAAGTCTTCTGCGTACTCACAAGATGAAACTAAGCAAGGAGAAGGAAATGTCTAGAAAGTTGTTCACATCTGAAAGCGTAACTGAAGGGCATCCCGACAAGTTATGCGACCAAATTGCCGATGCTTTGCTTGATGCGTATCTAGAACAAGATAACCAATCTAGATGTGCTATCGAGGTTTGTGCGACAACGGGTGTTGTAATGGTGTTTGGCGAAGTTACCTCCAATGCGATTGTCGATGTTGACAGTGTTGCAAGAGAAGTAATTGCAAGCATCGGTTATAATGACAGCTCAATAGGCTTTGATTACAAAACCTGCGGAATTTTAGTTGCGCTGAAGAAACAATCTCTGGATATTGCAAGAGGCGTAAACGAATCTGGCGATTATATAGGTTGCGATGAAATAGACAAGCTAGGTGCAGGCGACCAAGGTATGATGTTTGGCTATGCTTGTAATGAAACAAAAGAACTTATGCCGCTTGCGATAACGCTGGCGCACGCGCTAACAAAGAGACTTGCCGAAGTTAGAAAGGCGGGGGAACTAAGTTGGCTGCGTCCTGACGGTAAATCGCAAGTTACAGTTGAATACGAAGACGGAATACCCACAAGGGTGGACACGGTTGTTGTGTCCACGCAACACGATGAAGCGGTTTCAAATGAAGAAATCCATCGTGAAGTGCTGGAAAAGGTAATTAAAGTTGCGATACCCGCAAAATACCTTGACGCGTCCACAAAAATTTATATCAATCCCACAGGCAGATTTGTTATGGGAGGACCGCAAGGCGACAGCGGACTTACTGGGCGTAAAATTATTGTTGACACCTACGGCAGTTCTTGTCCTCACGGCGGTGGCGCATTGTCTGGAAAGGATGCGACAAAAGTTGACAGAAGCGCTCTTTATATGACTCGCTATATTGCAAAAAACATTGTTGCTTCAGGGCTTGCAAAAGAGTGCCAAATTCAGGTTTCATATGCAATAGGACGGTCGAAACCCGTTTCTTTGTCCATTGATACTTTTGGAACAAGCAAGGTTGCCGATGATTTGCTCGTAAAGATTGTCAACAAACTTTTTGACCTTAGACCGCTTGCAATTATCCGTCATCTAAGACTGGACAGACCGAATTTTAGAGCGACAACAAACTACGGGCACCTTGGTAACAACGATTTTACTTGGGAGAAAACAGACAAGGCTGAAGCTATAAGAAAACTTTTGGAAAACTTAACGATATAGGAGAATGATTTGCAGGTAGCAGGAGAAATCACAAACATTATTTATAGAAGCGAAGAGACGGGATATACCGTTATTGATTTGAAATGCAGCGGCGGTGAAACTATCACCGCTGTTGGTATATTTCCGCCTGTAAGCGACGGCGAAATGGTAGTGATTGAAGGCGACTATAAGATGAAAACTAAATTCGGCAATCAACTTGTTGCCGAAAAAGTTTCGGTGTCTGCTCCTACTAGACTTGACAGTATAAAGAGGTTTTTAGCGAGCGGACTTATCCACGGCTTGGGAAAAGT
>DATESK010000094.1:0-2056 GCA_035270865.1 Clostridia bacterium
CGCTAAGGCAGGAGGATGTTGCGGCAAGACTGGGCAAAAGCAGAAGCTATGTTGCAAACACAATGCGGCTTTTAGGTCTACCCGAAGAAGTGTTGGATATGGTGCGGCAGGGTAAACTATCTAGCGGACACGCCCGCGCGATGATAACGATTGACGATGCGGATTATCTTCTAAATCTTGCAAAACAAACGGTGCAGTACAAATTGACGGTGCGCGAGGTTGAAGAGCGCGCAAGACTGTATTTTGTGCGTAAAGGGATACCCAAAGGCCCGCGAAAAACCGAACAGGCAAGTTTAGAGCTCAAAGAAATGGTGAGCGATATGAAACGCATATTTGGAACGCGCGTCAAACTTGCAGGCAACGACAATAAAGGGCGTTTCATAATAGACTATTTTAGCGCAGACGATTTAGAGCGCATTTATCAACTGATACAAATTTTGAAGTTGAATGATAAGCTGTAATAAAACCACAAAGAAAATTTAATACCATAAAAATATTTGCGTAAAATAATAGAAAAAACTGGAAAAATCAAGAAAAAATTTGAAAACATAGAGAAAATTTAAGAAAAAAACAAAAAAAGGCATATAATTCTGTAAAAATTTAAGGAAAGGTGAAAATTATGGAAAAGACAAGATGGTATAAGGACGCTGTAATTTATCAAATTTACCCCCGCAGTTTTTGCGACAGTAACGGCGACGGTATTGGAGATATAAAAGGAATAATCTCAAAACTGGATTATCTCAAGTCGCTTGGCATAACTGCTGTTTGGCTTTCGCCTTGCTATAAATCCCCTAACGATGACAACGGCTATGACATTTCAGATTATCGTGATATTATGGACGAATTCGGAACGCTGGACGATTGGAAAGAAATGATTGAAGGAATGCACAAGCGCGGAATTAAGTTGGTTATGGACTTGGTTGTCAATCATACATCTGATGAGCACGAATGGTTCAAACAAAGCCGTAGCAGCGTTGACAATCCCTACCGTGATTATTATATTTGGCGGAAGGGCAGCGGTAAAGACGGCAAAAAGCCTCCAAACAACTGGTCGTCGCGTTTTAGCGGTAGCGCATGGCAGTTTGACGAGCAGACGGGCGAATACTACTTACATCTCTTTTCAAAGAAACAGCCTGACCTAAACTGGGACAATCCAAAGGTGCGTCAAGAGGTTGCGGATTTGTGCAATTACTGGTTTGAACTGGGTGTTGACGGTTTCCGATGCGATGTCATTATTTATATATCCAAAGCCGAAGGGCTTCCAAATGGAAAGTGGAATCCAATAATTTGTGGCGATGAGCAATTTGTTATAGGGCCGCACTACCACGAATATATTCACGAAATCAACCAAAAATCTTGGTCGAAGTACGATTCAATGACGGTCGGCGAAGGTCAGGCAATCACCGTTAAGGACGCCGAAAGTATGGTGGCAGAGGAGCGCGAGGAACTTGACGCAATCTTCACCTTTGAGCATCAGGAAGCGGATGCGGTTATGGGCGTTGTACCCGCCAAATTCAAGTTGTCGAAATTCAAGAGAATTATGACAAGCTGGCAAAATATTCCTAATTCCTGCTGGAACTCGCTTTTCCTTGAAAACCACGACTATTCCCGTGTTATACCGCGCTATGTAAAGCCTGAATTCAGAAAAGAAGGCGCGAAAATGCTTGCGATTGCAATGAACTTTATGAAAGGCACACCGTACATTTTTCAAGGTCAAGAAATCGGTATGACCAATATTGCGCACTTTAAGCCCAAAGATTATACGGATATTGTGTCAATAAATATTTACAATATAGCAAAGAAGTTTCCTCCACTTATTCCTATTGTAAGATGGGCGCTACAAAGACGGGCACGCGACCACGCGCGCACTCCTATGCAATGGTCGGCGGAAAAAAATGCGGGATTTTCCACAGGCAAACCGTGGATGATGGTAAATCCCAATTATGTTGATATAAATGTGGAGGAAGCGGAAAAAGATTCCGAATCAATCCTCAATTTCTACCGCAAACTAAACAAATTCCGCATAGGCAACAAAATTATAAAAGACGGCACATAC
>DATESK010000095.1:0-3517 GCA_035270865.1 Clostridia bacterium
GGGGCTAAAATTATTTATGGTGAAACGCGGTTTGTTGAGTTTTAGATAAATAGATAGTAATTGCAATTAAAGTTAAGCTAATAAAAGTTAAGATAATATAAATTAAGATAGAAAATTTGATATAGATTAAAATTTGTAAAAGCACAATAGTGCAATAGAGGTGGAAAAATGAAAATCACAAAAGCAACGACATTGAAGCAAAAACCCGATTTCACAAAGCTAGGCTTTGGCAAATATTTTACCGACCATATGCTTATTATGAACTACGAGAACGGAGCATGGGCAGAACCTGAAATTGTTCCGTACGGCAGATTTGATATTAACCCTGCAAGTTGTGTTTTGCATTACGGTCAGGGAATTTTTGAAGGGCTAAAAGCGTACAAAAATGAAGAAGGACGCATAACTATGTTTCGTCCTGCTGACAACTTCAAGAGAATGAACAACAGCGCGAAAAGGCTTTGTATGCCCTCTGTTGATGTTGATATTGTTTGCGATGCCCTAAAACAGCTTGTTGAGCTTGAAAAGGATTGGATACCCACACTTAGCGGAACTTCACTTTATATCAGACCTTTTATGTTCGCAAACGAGGACTTTTTGGGAGTTCATCCAAGCAAAAAATATGTTTTATCAATAATATTATCGCCTGTTGGAAGCTATTATTCGGGCGGACTTGCCCCGACAAAAATTATGATTGAAGACCAGCTTACCCGCGCATCCATTGGCGGAACGGGCGAAGCGAAGTGCCTAGGAAACTATGCCGCAAGTCTTATGGGCGGTGAAAAAGCCAAAGAAATGGGCTTTGACCAATGCTTATGGCTGGATGCTGAAACCAAAAAGTATGTTGAAGAAGTGGGTTCAATGAATATATTCTTTGTCATTGACAATACAGTTGTAACACCAATGCTTGACGGCTCAATACTTCCAGGTATAACAAGAAATAGCGCTCTAACTGTTTTGCGCAAATACGGCTATAAGGTTGAAGAACGCCATATATCTGTTGAAGAACTTTTTGAAGCTAATAAAAACGGTAAATTAAACGAGGCTTTTGGCACAGGCACGGCGGCTGTCATTTCTCCCGTCGGAACAATAGCCTACAAGGGTAAGACTATGGTTATTAACGACAACAAAATGGGAAAAATCACCGAGTGGCTCTATGATAAGATAACAGGAATTCAAACCGAGCGTTATGATGACGAGTTCGGCTGGGTTGTTACTGTCAAATGATAGACGAAGAACTTGCACGCGAGGCATTTGAGGTTGCCATAAATTATCTATCCGTGTGCGCACGCTCTGAAAAAGAGGTCAAAGAAAAACTCTATAAAAAGGGCTATCACCGCGACATTGTGGATTTGACGCTAAACAAGCTCAAAGGCTATCGCTACATTGATGATGAGCAGTATGTAAAAACTTATCTTAATTTTTACGGCACAAAGTACGGAAGAAAACAGCTTATTTATAAATTAACTAACGATAAAGGCATTGAAAAGGCTCTTGCACAAAACACAATTGACGATACAATCTCTGATGATGACGAAATTGCAAAAGCATTAAACTTCGCGCAAAAATATATTACTAAAAAGCGCATAGTTGGAAAAGATAAGAGCAAGGTCGCAAACTGGCTATATGGCAAGGGCTTTGATTGGGACACGATAAACAAGGTGCTTTACAGCGTAGAATTTTTTAACCGTGATGATGCAAGTAGCGATTGTGCAAACGAGGAAACCGAATAAAATATCGTATATATTTCGTAAGGTGAAATTCAAGGAGAAGTATGTTAGACAAATTTAAGATTGGACACGAGTGTGACAGTATCAACAAAACAGGCGTAACCGTAATTTTAGCAAATGGCGGGGCAGTTGCAGGAGTTAGTGTGCGCGGTTCAGCGCCCGCAACACGCGAAACCGATTTGCTTAAACCCGAAAAAATGCTGAAAAAGATTGATGCGGTTGTGTTATCAGGAGGCAGTTCATTCGGGCTTGAATCTTGTGCTGGCGTTATGGATTTTTTGTTTGAACAAAATATAGGTTACGATGCCGGCGAATACAAAGTTCCAATAGTTTCGGGAGCGTGCCTCTATGATTTGGAAGCGGGAAGGTTTGCCTATCCCGACAAAAGTATGGGCTATCTCGCCGCGCAAAAAGCAAAGACTAATAACTTTGAAATTGGAAGAATTGGTGCTGGCACAGGAGCTACAGTAGGAAAAATTTTAGGAATGAAAAGTGCCCAACCCGGAGGTCTTGGTGTTGCGGTTGCAAAAAGCGGAAAGGTTGAAGTTGGAGTGGTTATTGCCGTTAATCCTTTGGGCGATGTTGTAAAAGACGGAAAAATCATCGCAGGCGCAAGACTTGGAAATGATTTTTTGAACACTACGCAGTATCTTTTGAATGAAAACAAAGTGCAAATCAATCCGCAAAATACTATGATAGGATGTGTTATAACAAACGCAATCTTGAATAAGAGCGAAGCTAACCAACTCGCCGATATTGCTCATGACGGAATTGCAAAAACTATTGAACCATCACACACGCTATATGACGGCGACGCAATGTTTGCTATGGCAAGTTGCGACCAAAAGGTGGATTTTATTACTATGTGCGCGCTTGTTCCGTATTTAACCAAAAAAGCAATATTATCGGTTTTTGATAACATTGAAGAGGAAGAAGAATAATTATTGGAATTTATTTGATTTGATAACAATGATTAAATAATTGTAAGTTGAGTTATTAAATTATTATTTTTAAGAAGTTAATATTTTTTGGCGATATATAAATGCAAAACTGTGAACAAAACAACGAAATGATTATTATAAAGAAAGAGGACATCGCGCCTCTTTTTTTACCCCTTGCAAAGAATTGCCACAAGGGAGATTTAGGACAACTCGTTATTGTTGGCGGTTCAAAAAACTATGTGGGCGCTCCTTTACTGGCAGAAGCAGGAGCGGCGGCAATGCGAGTTGGCGCAGGACTAAATATTTTGGCAGTTCCAAGTTTTTTGATGAACCCGCTACGCGAAAGGGTGCTCACAAGTTCGCTTTTTGAGCTTAGCGACAACGCAAACAGTATTGTATTTAATTTATCCGAATTTCAAACGCTGTCAAAGCGCACTACCGCTTATTCCGTGGGTATGGGTTTTATGGATGGAGAAGCGGACAAAATTGCAAGTTATATTTTGAATGAAACAAAATGTAATTTTGTGCTTGATGCTGACGGATTGAAAACCGCTTGCAAATCTATATTTGATTTTAAGAACCGCGCGGTTTTAACACCCCATCTCGGTGAATTTTCAAACATAACAGGAATACCGATTGAAGAAATTAAAAATAATGCGGAAAAAATCGCTTGCAAATTTGCAAAAGAAAGGAAGTGTGTTTTAGTTTTAAAAAGTCACCAAAGCATAATCACGGACGGTGAAAAAGTTTTTCGAAATTCCACGGGTAACGCAAAGTTGGCTAAAGGCGGAAGCGGAGATGTGCTTGCAGGAATTGTAGGCGGTTTACTAGCGCGGGGCGTTTCACCTC
>DATESK010000096.1:0-6279 GCA_035270865.1 Clostridia bacterium
CCTGGACAGCGGGCGGAGATATGCGCACCGCACTTAATGCCCTTGAACTTGCAGTTATAACCACGCATGCAGGAAATGACGGAATAATCAAAATTGACGAAAAAATTGCAGAACAATCAATACAAAAAAAATCACTTTCCTTTGATGAAAGTATGTACTATGATATGATTTCTGCATTTATAAAAAGTATGCGGGGAAGCGACAGCAGCGCTGCCGTTTACTGGGCTATACGCCTTATTGATGCAGGCGCAGACCCTTTGCTTATTGCGCGCAGAATCGTTATTCATTCCGCTGAAGATGTTGGACTTGCCGACCCTAACGCAATAAATGTTGCGGTATCTGCGCTTACTGCATTTCAAAACATCGGTTTGCCAGAGGGCAAAATTCCCCTTACTGAAGCGATAATCTATGTTGCTGAAGCTCCAAAATCAAATTCCGTTGTAACTACACTTTTTGCCGCAGAGGACGCAGTCAAAAACATTCATAGCGAGATTGTTCCCCAATACCTTAGAGATACAAATTTTAAGGCAGCAGATGACAAACCGCACGGCTATAAATATCCGCACGACTTTGGCGGGTGGGTAGCGCAACAATATTTGCCTGACGAAATTAAAGATAAAGTATTCTATACTCCAACTGATAACGGCTTTGAAGCGGTTATTAAAAATAGACAGAAAGAAAGAAAATAATTTTTTTGGTGCAATATAAATCTAAGAATGAGCAGTAAATTAAATCTCAAGGTTAAATGCCTTGGATTTTTGAATATTATATTAAATAAAAATTTGAGAGGGATATATGCTAAAGGTTACAAATTTGACAAAAACTTATGCCGGCAATCCGCAAGCAGCAATCGAAGACATCAATTTTGAAGTGAATGACGGCGAAATCTTTGGATTTATCGGTCCAAACGGCGCAGGGAAATCCACTACAATCAAGTGTATTACGGGAATACTCAATTATGAGGGCGGACAAATTGAAATTGGCGGAAACAATTTAAGGACTAACACTCTTGCAGCCAAAAGACTTATGGGTTATGTTTCCGACAACCATATCATATACGACAAATTGACAGGCATTGAATTCGTCAATTTTATGTGCGATATGTTTGAAGTTGACGCTCACACTAGGGAAGAGCGACTGGCGCATTATCTCGACTATTTTGAACTGGCAAAAGCTATCGGCGACCCAATAAAGAGTTATTCGCACGGTATGAAACAAAAATTGAATATTATCGGCGCACTCATACATAATCCTAAAATTTGGATTCTTGACGAACCGCTTTTAGGTCTTGACCCAAAATCCACATTCAACTTAAAAAAACTTATGAAAGAGCATACCGCCGCCGGCAACAGCGTTTTTTTCAGCTCGCATAACCTTGACATTGTGGAAAAAATTTGTGATAGAGTCGGCATAATAAACCACGGGAAAATGATTGCTTGCTGTTCAATTTCCGAACTTAAAACAAGTGGACTTCAACAATCTCTGGAAGATTTGTTCTTATCTATCACTTCAACTTCAAAAGCGTCAGACGGGCCATCGGAAAGTGCACAGAATTTATCCAAAAATAAAAAAGCCGAAAATATTAAAGAACTGGACAAAAGGGAGGAATAATGAAAGAATTTCTTCTTGTTTTTAGGTTACAGTTAAAACTTCAGTTCCGTACAGGACTAACAAAAAAGCAAAAACTTGCAACACCGCTTGCCTTGGGATTGTCTATGTTGCCGCTTTTTGGATTTATCTGCTTTGCCCTCTATATGCTTGTGCAATCGGGGGTGAAAGCGGGTATTGTCGCTGAAATTTTGGTTTTAATTATGTCATCAGCGCAAATTTTTACTTTGTTTTTCGTTTCAAAGGTTTATATTTCAACCTTTTATAACGCTGAAGACAATGAATTTTTGTCAACTCTTCCCGCAACTCCTGCCGCGTTGTTTTTGGCTAAACTTAGCGTTGTGTACTTATCCGAACTGTCATTTAGCGCGGTTCTGCTTTTACCAACTCTTATAACTTCGGCAGTCGCAATGAATATGGCAGGAATGGCAGTACCTGTTATCTTTTACTTTTTTATTCCGCTCGCCGTTCTCTTTGCACCTATAATTCCTCTCGCAATAATTTCTATTTTTGCCGCGCCTATTATGTACTTCGCTTCCTTCTTCAAAAGGCGAGCAGCTATGTCGTCTATTATGAGTATGTTGCTCTTTGTAAGTTTAATGGGCGCGTATTTTGCGCTTATTCCTAATTTTTCTAATATAGCAAATCTTCAAAATGATTTACCGCAACAAGCAATATCAATTTTTAAAAACCTTGGCAATGTAATGTATTTTGATAAGACATTTTTTCTTGCGGCTATAAATGTGGAATTTGCAAAAAACTTTTTTATAACCTTAGGAATAATAGTCGGCGCGTTTGCTCTATCTGTTTTGCTTTCAGTATTATTCTTCCGCCGTTCAATTTCGGCGCAATTTGAAACACATATTAAAAATGCAGAAGTTAAACTTGGCTACAAAAGACAAACAGTTGTAAAATCACTTTTGCTTAATGATTTTAAGTCTTTAATTCGTATGCCTGGGTTTGCACTTAATTGTTTTATGAATATATTTATGGGACCTATTTTGATTATTGCCATGACGGCTTTTTCCGATGGCGGACTTTCGGGAGTTCCTGCCGGTTCTGAGGACTTAGGAAACATAAGTATGGAAATTATGACAACAGGTTTCCTTATGATGTATTGCTTAATGCTAAATATTGGAATGAATTATGTTGCCACCGTTTCATTTACAAGAGAAGGACAGAGTTTTTACTTCTTGAAGCATCTGCCGGTAGAATTTAATGAAGTTCTAAAGGCTAAAAGATTATTTGCCGACATAACTTCGGCGGTAGGAATTTTCTTGCTTATGCTGAGTGCTATATTTATTTTGAAACTTAATGTATTATCCGTATTAGCTTTTGGTTTGGTATCGATTATTTTTGCAATGGCATTCAATATGTACGGCATATACCGCGATATGAAACGACCAAAATTTGATTGGACGAATGTCAACGAGGCGTTAAAGAGAAACAACTATATTATGATTCCATTTTTTATCTCTTTAGGCTTTGGCTTTGCGGCAATGCTTATTGCAATAGGTTTTGCATCATTGACCGATTATATTAAAACATACTGGCTACTTACGATGTATTGGGCAATAATGCTTATAGTGGCGATAGTCATGTTTTTTGTTTTCCGCAAACCGCTATATAACAATGCAGAAAGTCTATTTGATAAAATGGGCGAACCGCAAGTTCCACAAGTGCCGAAATTTGATATACCAAAAAAATTCAAAATGGGTTTATAAGATAAACTAAAGGAATATACTGTGAGAAAAATCGGACTAGACATCGGAGATAAGCGCATTGGCGTTGCGGTAAGCGATTTGTCAGGCACTATCGCAAACTCAAGGGAAACCTACAACAGAAGGTCTACGGGCTTAGATATGCAATACTTTTACGACATAGCCGTCCGTGAGGGCGCGGACGCTTTTGTTTTGGGACTGCCAATAAATATGGATGGCACAAGGGGAGAGCGCGTGGAAATTTGCGAGGAATTCGGTAGAAAATTAGGCGAAAAGACTGGGCTTCCGATTTTTTTTCAAGATGAAAGATTGACAACGGTATATGCTGAGCGTATGCTTATTGAAGCCGATGTTAGGCGCGACAAACGCAAACAAGTTATTGATAAAGTTGCCGCCTGCATAATTCTTCAAAGTTTCCTTGATTCCAAAGCTAACAAATGAATTGTAAATATAGCATAGAAAACTTAAATGTGGCAAAAATAGCACAATAAACAAAAATACTACAATATAAAACGGGAGAAAATTATGGCGGATTTTTTTAAGGATAATGATACAGTTGAAGAAAAGGATAGTGACATTATAACCCTCTTTAACGAAGCAACAGAAAAGGAAGAAGAATTTTACCATTTGGCAACAATTGATGTTGATAAAAGGTGGTACATCGTTATGAAACCAGTTGAAAAGTTACCCGATATTGAAGACGATGAAGTTTTAATATACGAAATTTTAACAGATGAGGAGGGTAACGACTATTTTGCCCCAATCGAAGACGAAAAACTTTTAGAAAAAGTCTTTAACGAATTTGACCATGAACTTGACAAAGCGGCTAAGGAAAACGGCTGGGATTTGTCAACCGAAGAATAAAATACAAAATTGTATTTTTTTAGTGTTATTTAGAAAAAATAGCAGCAATCTATTTGCATTTTATCTTTAGCTATATTATAATAATTGAAAATACCACACTCGCGTTGAGTTTTTTGCAGTTGCCAAAAAAACGGTTGCAATAACGATGACAGGCGGGGAGGAAATAAAAACAAGGAGTATCAAAATTATGTCAGTAACATCAATGAAGCAACTGCTTGAAGCAGGAGTTCACTTTGGACACCAAACAAAGCGTTGGAATCCAAAAATGTCAAAGTATATCTATGCTGCGAGGAATGACATTCACATCATAGACCTTCAAATTTCGGTTGATATGGTTGAAGAAGCCTATCAATTTGTAAAGAGCGTAGTCAGCGAGGGCAAGTCGGTTTTGTTCGTTGGAACAAAAAAGCAAGCTCAAGAAGCTATCAAAGAAGAAGCGGAGCGTTGCGACCAATTTTATATCAATCAACGCTGGCTGGGCGGTACGCTTACCAATTTCAAAACCATTCGCACAAGAATCGACCGTTTGAACAAAATCAATCAAATGGAAATTATCGGCGAATTTGAATTACTTCCAAAAAAAGAAGTTATCAAACTTAAAGCAGAACGCGATGCCCTCGAAAAGAACCTCGGCGGAATCAAAAATATGCGTTCACTTCCCGGAGTTATATTCCTAGTTGACCTCAACAAAGAAGAAATTGCAATCAAAGAAGCCAAAAACTTGGGTATTCCTCTTGTCGCAGTTGTCGATACTAACTGCAATCCCGACTTAGTTGACTATGTTATCCCAGGAAATGATGACGCTATCCGTGCAATCAAACTGTTTGCGTCAATAATTGCTGATGCAGTCATTGAAGCTCGTCAAGGTGTAACAGGTTTGAATTCAACCGCCACCGCTGCAAGTAATGACGCAGAAGTTGTTGAAGACAAAGAAGAAGTCAAAACAACAGAAACCGTTGTAATGACAACCGAAGAAGCCCTTGCTAAGGCTATTGAAGAAAAAGAAGCTGAAGAGGCTGTGGCGCGTAAAGCTGAATAGTTTAGCTTTACTTAACCAAATATAATTTATAAATTATCTGAACTTAGAAGGAGAAATATATGGCATTTAGTTCACAAGATGTTATGACGCTTCGTCAAATAACGGGTGTCGGTATGATGGATTGTAAAAAGGCTCTTATTGCCACAGACGGTGATATGGATAAAGCGGTTGACTTTCTTCGCGAAAAAGGAATGGCAACGGCTGCAAAAAAAGCAGGCAGAATAGCGTCAGAAGGTATTGTTTATGTTACAGTCGCTGGAAATTGCGGAGTTATAGTTGAAGTAAACTGCGAATCAGACTTTGTTGCAAAGAGCGAAGGATTCCAAGCTTACGCACAAGAAGTCGCAACATATATTGCGGAAAACGATGTGAAAAGTGTTGAAGAACTCATCGAAACAATGACCGCAAGAACAAACGAGGCAATCTCAAGAATAGGCGAAAAAATTGTTATTAGAAGGTTTGAAAAGATCAATTCTGATGGCAAGATTGACAGCTACATTCATATGGGCGGCAAAATCGGCGTTTTGGTCGAAGCATCGGCTGGAACAACTGATGAAATAATTCACGACATAGCACTTCAAATCGCGGCGGCAAAACCTGCTTACATTTCAAAAGAGGATGTTCCGCAAAGCGATATCGACAAGGAAAAAGAAATTCTTAAGGCTCAGGCATTAAATGAAGAAAATCCAAAGCCGATTGCTATTATTGAAAAAATGACGGAAGGCAGAATTAAGAAATTCTATAAAGAAATTTGCTTGCTTGAACAAGATTTTGTTAAGAACAGCGATTTCACAATCAGCAAATACTTGCACGACAACGGCAATGCAGTAATTAGTAAATTTATCCGTTACGAAATGGGCGAGGGACTCCAAAAGAAAGAAAATAACTTCGCACAAGAGATAATGGACCAAGTTGCGGCAATGAACAAATAATTTTTTGGGAACGCAAAATTGCGTTCCCTTTTTTTATCCTTTTGATAAATAGAAAACAATATTTCTAAAAGATAGATAGATAGATAGATAGATAGATAGATAGATAGATAGATAG
>DATESK010000097.1:0-7830 GCA_035270865.1 Clostridia bacterium
TTAACAAAAATCTTTTTATTATTGCAGTTAATTATTTATTTTACCTCTCTGCATTTTAAGTTTGAAAAACAAAAAAAACCACCTATGCGGTGGTTTTTTATAACTTAATAATTGTTTGTTTCAGCTTACTTTACTATTGCAAATTATAGCTTACTTTACTATCGCAAATTATAACTTACTTTACTATCGCAAATTATAGCTTACTTTACTATCGCAAATTATAGCTTACTTTACTATCGCAACATTGAAGACATCGTCTATCGTTTTTGCTAAATTCACCTTCATTTCTTTTAAGATAATTTCGGGAACATCCGACAAATCCTTTTCGTTGTCATAGGGAATTATCACTTCAAAAATTCCAGCGCGGTGCGCTGCAAGCATTTTTTCTTTAAGTCCGCCGATTGGAAGCACTTTTCCCCTCAAGGTTATTTCGCCCGTCATTGCAATATCGTGTCGAATTTTTCTGCCCGTTATCGCCGAATAAACTGCGGCTGAAAGAGTAACGCCAGCTGACGGACCGTCTTTTGATACCGCGCCTTCGGGAATATGAATGTGTATATCTTTATCTTTAAAAGCATTTTCCGCCAAACCCAGTTCTTTTTCGTGTGAACGGAGGTAGCTAATAGAGGCGCGCGCCGACTCTTTCAAGACATCGCCGAGTTGTCCAGTTAGCAAAATATCGCCCTTACCACTCATTATTGAAACTTCGATTGAGAGAATTTCTCCTCCAAACTGAGTCCAAGCAAGACCGGTTGCTGCGCCCACTTGATTTTCGCTATATTTGTCAAGCCCGTTGCTTCTTGCTATCCCAAGGAAATCTTGAATATTATCAGATTTGATTTCCACAGTTTCCGCATTGTCCTCAACTATTTTTCTCGCTACTCTGCGCATTACTTTTGAAATCGCTTTTTCAAGTTGTCGAACTCCAGCTTCACGCGTATATTTAGCAATAATTGCAGCGATTATATCATCAGTCAAAACGACTTGTTCTTGCTTTAGGCCGTTGTTATCAAGCTGTTTCTTTATAAGGTGCCGTTTTGCAATCTCCAATTTTTCAAGAGGAGTATAACCGCTCATCTCGATTATTTCCATTCTGTCAACAAGCGCGGGCGGAATTGAATCCAGCGAATTTGCGGTTGTGATAAAGATAACATCCTTCAAATCAAACGGTATTTCAAGGTAATTATCACGGAAAGTATAATTTAGTTCAGGATCAAGCACTTCAAGGAGCGCCGCCGCAGGATCACCGCGGTAGTCGGCGGCAAGTTTGTCAATTTCGTCAAGCAAAAAAACGGGATTTTGCGTACCCGCCTGTTTTATACCTGTAATAATTCTGCCAGGCATAGCTCCGATGTAGGTTTTTCTATGTCCACGGATTTCGGCTTCATCGTGTACGCCGCCCAAACTCATACGCACATAACTGCGGTTTAGAGCATCTGCAATGGAGCGCACTATCGTGGTTTTGCCAACTCCCGGAGGGCCTACAAAACACAAAATCGGGTCTTTATTGGTTTCCGTCAAATGGTGAACCGCCAAAAACTCTAAAATTCTGTCCTTAATCTTATCTAATCCAAAATGGTCGCGGTCCAATATTTCCTTAGCTTTCTTCAAATCTGCGCTGTCTTTTGTGTAAACTCCAAAAGGAAGTTCCAAAATGAAATCAATATAATTGTTAAGCAGAGTATATTCCGCTGAAGAAGGCGACATTTTTGAGCATCTATCCAAATCTTTTATCAACTTATCACGGTAAGTTTGATCAATAGGAAGTTGTTCGATTTTCTCGCGCAATCCTTCCTGTTCCTCGCCGATACCAAGTTCCTTTTGGATTACGCCCAACTTCTCACGAAGATAAGTTTCCCTTTGTCCACGCTCAAAATTCGCGCGTACTTTGTTAGATATATCACGGTCAACCTTGGATGTTTCAAGTTCTTTTTTTATTTCAAAATAAAGTTTTTCCAACCTTAATGTCGTATTAAATTCAGAAAGCAAAGCGAATCCCAACGAATAAGGATAATAGGAAGCAATTTCGTCAACAAGCTGATTTTGGCCTACCGAATTGGGATTTAATTCCAACTTTACTTCTCTAAGCGAAGTATCCGCAAGTGAAGTTTTATCTTTAATTATCTCAATAATGCGGTAAAAATAGTTGTCGGACTCTTGCGTATTAATATCAGTTTCGATTACATCCTCATATTCCGCCTCGTCAAATTCAGGATTTGAAAGCACCTTGTTTATTTGAACGCGTTTTTGTCCCGTAACATAGAGTTCAACAACTCCGCCGTCTCGAACTACATCGAAAACATTCGCCAAAACTCCCACGCTGTGATATACCGCGGATTTAGTGAGTTTTGCATCAGGATTAAGTTGCGGAACAAGCAAAATTTTTCCACCGTTTGCAACGGCGGAATCAGCGGCGGCAATTGATTTTTTACGCGCCAAAGTCAGTTTTGTAACCTGTCCTGGAAATATAACTATCCTGCGCAAAGGCAGGATAGCAGCAATCTCTCGTTCTTTCATCTATCCTCTTTTCGAATTACGCAATTTTTTTTCTTATAATATTGGGCTTAGATTTTTTCAAAATACAGTCACCGTCAATAACAACTTTCTCAATGCTCTTATCTGACGGAATTTCGTACATAAGTTCAAGCAATATATCTTCCATTATCGCGCGAAGACCTCTTGCGCCCGTATTTAATTCCATAGCGCGGCGCGCCACAGCATTAAGGGCGGATTCATCAAACTGAAGGTCGACATTATCCATAAGGAATTGTGCCTTATACTGCTTTGCCAGAGCATTTTTCGGTTTTGATAAGATTTGAACAAGCGTCTGCTCATCAAGCGCGTTAAGTCCTACAACAATTGGTACTCTGCCCACAAATTCAGGAATAAGACCGAACTTTATTAGATCTACAGGTTGCAAATCTTTTATCAATTTGTCGTAATCGTAGTCCTTAGTGCCTTTTATTGCCGAACCGAAACCTAGCTTTGAACTTTCCTTTCTTGTGTCGACAATTTTGTCAAGGTCGATAAAAGCACCGCCTAGCAAGAACAAAATGTTCGTAGTATCAATTTGATAGCAATCCTGTTGCGGATGCTTGCGACCGCCTTGCGGTGGCACATTCGCTATCGTACCCTCTATGATTTTAAGCAAAGCCTGCTGAACACCCTCGCCCGAAACATCGCGCGTTATTGACACATTTTCGCTTTTTCTTGCAATCTTGTCAATTTCGTCAATATATATTATACCCTTTTCTGCCCGTCTTATGTCGCCGTTGGCATTTTGAATAAGTTTCAAGAGTATATTTTCCACATCCTCGCCTACATAACCCGCTTCAGTTAAGGTTGTGGCATCTGCCACAGCAAACGGAACATTCAAAATTTGCGCCAATGTTTTGGCCAGTAATGTTTTCCCCGAACCTGTAGGGCCAAGCAATAACACATTGCTTTTTTCCAGCACAACCGCTTCACCGTCAACCTCGCCACGACCCGTGCGTATGCGCTTATAGTGGTTGTAAACGGCAACGGATAACACTTTTTTTGCATTTTCTTGCCCGATAATATACTCATCCAACTTATTATTGATTTCTTTAGGGATCGGCAACTCAATGCCGCCGGAATTTTCAAGATATGTTGGAGTGGTTTTGAAAATATCAAGACAAGTATCCACACACTCATTACATATATAGAGATTGTTTGGACCTGCTATTACTTTTTCAACTTCGTTCTCGCTCTTTCCACAAAAAGAGCAATGCAACACTTTTATATTATCCAATTCTTACCTCATAACATTTAAGTTCGGCATATGATAGCAAAATTGCTACATCTTAGCCGTTAGAGTTCGCGCTAAATAGTGCGCTTAGTTCTATCATATAGCTTATATTCTTTACTTTTTTAATATTTCTTATCATCGATTAAATTAAATTTATCCTTACCTTAGCTTATGATGCAAACTTAGTTTCTTGAATAGAAAATTTTGTCTATTAAACCGTATGACAATGCTTCTTCCGCCGTCATAAAATTATCGCGTTCGGTATCCTTTGAAATTTCTTCAATAGGCTTTCCTGTGCTGTCCGCTAAAATTTTGTTTATGCGCTTTCTAGTACGCAAAAGGTTTTCCGCCCAAATTGCGACATCGGATGCTTGCCCTGTACGGCCGCCAAGAGGTTGATGTATCATTATTTCGCTGTTAGGAAGCGCGAAACGCTTGCCCTTTGCGCCTGCTGCTAAAAGCAATGAACCCATAGACGCGGCAAGTCCTACGCATATTGTGGAAACATCACATTTAATGTAGTTCATTGTATCCATAATAGCAAATCCTGCGGTTACACTTCCGCCGGGGCTGTTAATGTAAAGGCTTATATCTTTGTTGGGGTCTTTTCCCTCAAGGTAAATGAGTTGAGCGACCACACTATTTGCCATATAATCTTCAATTTCGCCGTTTAAGAACACTATTCTATCCTCAAGCATGCGCGAGTACAAATCGTAAGAGCGCTCGCCCTTTCCTGATTGTTCGACAACAAAAGGTATTGAGTAAAGTTTATCCATTATTCAGTCCTCCAAAAGTTATAAAAAGATATCACTATAATTTTATTGCATTAGTCTTACAAATATAATATAGAATTATATTTGTTTTTAAGCGGTTGCAAATGCAACCATTTTTACAACAAACATCATTCTCTTATGTTTAGCTTTCCTAGTGTTTTGAGATAAGCGCGCATTAACTACTTTGACGGATTTAGCGACTTAAGCTGTTCCATAAGTTTTTCGGACAGTATTTGGTTGGCAATATAATCTATCTGTTCACGCTTCAAAGTTTTCTTGAATTCTTCAGCGGATTTCCCTGAATTTTCAACAAGTTTGTCGATTTTTACTTTCATATCGTCGTCGGAAATCTTTAGATCTTCAGCAATGATAATCTTTTCCATAACAAGCCTTGTCCTGACTGCCTTGTCAGCTTGCTCCATATACTGCGCTTTCATATCTTCTTTTTTCATCTTAACATAGTTCAAATAGTCGTCAAGTTTGATTCCTTGGCAGCTTAAACGGTATTCGAATTCAGCCACCATATCTTCCGCTTCCATGTCAATCATTGCTGCAGGAATTTCAAGTTCACTTGAGGTCACAACTTTTTCGATTATTTCATTTTCGTACTTAGTATCGGCAAGTTTGACAGCATCCTCTTTGAGTTTTCTCTCAATATCAGCTTTGTATTCATCAAGTGTGTCAAATTCTGAAATTTCTTTAACAAATTCATCATCAACTGCCGGCAACTCCTTCATCTTGATTGCGTGAACTTTGCAAGCAAAAACGCTGTCTTTACCCTTTAAGTTTTCAGCGTGGTAATCTTCTGGGAATTTAACATTGACATCCTTTTCATCGCCAACATTTAGGCCTATAAGTTGTTCTTCAAATCCGGGAATGAAACTGTTTGAACCAAGCACTAAATCATAGTTCTCCGCTGTTCCACCTTCAAATTTCTCGCCGTCCACCGAACCCGAAAAATCTATTGTAAGAGTATCGCCGTTTTGCGCGGGGCGGTTAGCGTCAACCATTCTCGCTTGCTTGTCGCGCGCTAGTTCAATTTCAGCCGCAATCTGCTCTTCGCTTATATCCATAACGGTCTTATTTACATCCAAATCCTTGTAATTCCCTAGTTTTACTTCGGGCTTAACTGTTACGGAAAGCTCAAATTTTGCTCCACCGTCATCGGTAAAATCAAAACCCAAAAGTTCAGGGCGGGCAACTACATCAAGTTCCTTTTCCTTGTCGAGAACATCGCCGTAAGCATCGGGTATAACTATATCCATTGCATCTTCAAAGAATGCTTCTTTGCCGTAGATGCCTTCAATAACTTTGCGTGGCGCATGTCCCTTCCTGAATCCGCCAATGGCAAACTTGCCTTTTGTCTTTTGATATGCCTGTTCAATAGCTTTCTCAAAGGTGGGTGCATCAATAATGAAAGAAATCTTAACTTGACTTTTTTCCAATTTTTCAACTGTATAACTCATATATACCTCCAGTAATTTTAAGATGATTGTGCGCTGATATCAGCAAATAGTGCTTACCAAACCAGCATAGGTGCAATTATATCATAAGAGAAATAATTATGCAATTTAATTGAACATATTTTGTTTGAATTAGGCGTGATTTGGTGTAGAATTAAATTATGTCATGCGACTTATTTGTGTTAAATGCGCTAGCAAGCGAACTAAACGCCCATATGTCGGGCGGTAAGATTGACAAAATCACTCAACCTGAGATGGATGAGGTACGCTTTCACATACGCAAAAACGGGCAGAACTTATGTTTGGTGGCCTCTTGCAATGCACAAGCTCCAAGACTAAATTTGACGGAAAGCAAAAAACAAAATCCTGTCAACGCTCCCGCCTTTTGTATGCTTTTACGAAAGCATTTATTGGGCGCTAGGATTGACAAAATTTCTATCTTTAATCAAGACAGAACTATCTGCATTGATTTTTCAAGCAGAACAGAAATGCAAGATGAAGCGCGCTACAAAATTTATGTGGAACTTATGAACCGCTACTCAAACATAGTTTTTGTTGACGGTAATGAAATAATTTTAGATGCGGTAAAGAGGTTACCTCTTGATGAACAGCGCGACCACGCGGTGTTTAGGGGCTTAGTGTATGAACCGATAAAACAGCCTAAAACCTGTGTTTTTTCTGCACAAATTATTGATTTCGAAAATTTTACAGGCGGAAATTTGGAAGATTTTATAATGTCGTCTTTCAGCGGTTTTTCACGCTCTACTACTCGCGAACTTATTGCAAAAACCAGGCAACAAAGTTTTGATGAAATAAAGTCTAATGATAAACTAGATATAACAACTTATGACACACAAACAGCTATAACTAGCCCAATGACAAAGATGCAAGCAGAAAAAATAGTTGAACAAATTTCGCACTTTGAAAACATAGCAAGTTCAAGTGATTTTTCGCCATGTACTATTGATAATAATGTCTATCCATTCCCCTACTCAACTTTAGTATGCGAAAACAACTTAAATTTGTCCGTCAAAAATTATGCAACACTAAGCCAAGCATTTGACGCACAAAACAGTAACATTGACACCGCCGTACGATTAAAAGCGAAAACTAAACATTTGGTTTTAGCAATAAAGCGTATGCGAGAACACACCGAAAAGCGAATTATTGCCAACCGCGAAAAGCTAAAAGAGTGCGAGAATATGGAACAGTCACGAATTTTCGGTGAGCTAATAATAACTAATATTTACAAAATCAAGCGTGGCGACAAGGATGTTATCGTGGAAAACTATTATAGCGGCAAAGATACCGAAATTCCGCTTGACGAAAAACTATCGCCATCGCAAAATTCCAACGCTTATTACAAAAAATATAATAAACTCAAGCGCACAGAAGTTTTTTTAGAAAAAAAGACGGCGGAAGACGAAGTATTGCTAAACTATTTAGCGTCAATCGAAGATAGCATAAATCAAATCGAACTTAATGACAATTTATCAGATATTGAAAACGAACTAGCATCAATAGGAGCAATAAAAAAAGGCAACAAAGAGCGTTCCGAAAAGCGGTCAAAACCACAACCACCGCTCAAATATAAATATGACGATTTCACAATTTTGAAAGGCAAAAATAATATTCAAAATGATAATCTAACTTTCAAAATTGCAAGCTCGCGCGACACTTGGCTACACTTAAAAGATGCTCACGGCGCGCATTGTGTGATAATTTGCGAAGGAAGAATTCCGCCGTATGAGGTCATCAAATTCGCTGCGGAAATTACCGCCTCAAGTTTAACAGAGTCCGCGCAAGTTGATTACACCGAGCGAAA
>DATESK010000098.1:0-5238 GCA_035270865.1 Clostridia bacterium
TAATTATATCACAAAATTATTTTGTTGCAAGAAAATATAATAACACGAAACGCAATAAACAAAATATGTTTGCTAGCCCGCAATGCTGTCAAAAGCGTTTGCGTATTTGCAACATTTCAACAACACTATTTTACATAAGCAAGAGATTTTACAATATAATAAGTTGCAATTTATTTTACAATATGAGGTGTAATTTTATGCAAATTAAAAGAGATGCTTTCGCATCTCTTTATGGCAGGAGTAGTAGGAATCGAACCTACACCATAGGAGTCAGAGGCCTATGTGCTGCCACTACACCATACTCCAACGCAACTGCTATTATAGAATGTCGCACGGAATTTTGCAAGTGTTTTGAATGCGATGTAGTGATTGCAAAAAATAATTGTCAAAAAGAATTTTTTGGTACAAACTTTTTGTTAGGTCGGTGATTAACGGTACTTCGGCTTTATAGGCATAATGGCAAAAAGAATTGAAAGTGCGAAACCGCCAATTCCCACCATTGCTGCGGTAAACACCAATGTGTCTGTCGCATAGAGGTTTTTGAAATATCCCATAACATCGGGACTTCCGCCCGCTCTAAATGCTACGATAAGAGAAAAACAGCACATAAATAGAACCGCCGCGCAGATAAGAGCTTTAGAGATAAAATTGCCTGCTTTTGAATAGCTTCCGCTTAGCATTCTGGTCAAATCTTTAATACATGTAACAGCGGATATAACCAAAAGTATTATAGGTGAGAAAAAGGCTATTGCGTTAAACCAATCTGTTTTGAACAAATTTATGATGGATTGAAAACCGTCTTTAGAGAACAATGAAATAATCCACGAAATTGCATCAAAGTAGCCTATAGTGGGCAGTGCGCCAATAGGTTGGACTTTCCCAATAGTAATTAAATAGGCGACTACATTTAGCGCCACAAAAAAACCACTCACCAAAAACATTACAAAACATCTAAATGATGCTTTTCCCTCACTTGCCATATGAACACCTCGTTTTATCTATAGTACATAATAATATTAAACTATAATAAATTAAATGTCAATAAAGTTGAAAATCTAAAATTTGACATATGTATTTTTTGTTGAAAAATAAAAGAGCCTACGGCGTAGGCTCTTTACATTTAATGAACTTTATATTTAAGCGATTTTGGGTTCTTTTGCTTTCTTTTTCTTTGCCGCAAATATGATTGCGAAGATAAAGAATAAAAGTCCGACGCCAGCAGCAATAATAGAAATCAAACTGTTATTTAGCAAATTTTGGAAATACGCCGCAAAGTCAATCGGGGCTTTCATAAGTATAGCAACTATGAAGCCTTGGAACATAATGCCCGCTGCAAAAATAAAGGTAAACAAAGAGAATATGACATTGCCTGTTTTACCGTACTTGCCTGCAATAAAGCCGATAAGGTTTGAAAGTGTAAGAATTCCGGCAAACAAAAGGAGAGCAGCAGGTAAAACGAAGACGATTAAGTTGAAAACCATAAAGTCGCCAACAAAAAGTGCCTTAACAGTTGCAAAATCTTTGATTATCGCGATAAAGAGAGGAATGCCGTTGAAAGGAACAAAACTTGTACCTGAAGCGACAAGTCCTATTGCAGCGATACCCGACATTTTTCCGGTGGAGATTAGATACGAAACAACATTTAGCGCAACAAAGATTAGAGAGAAGAGGAGCATCATAAAGCTTCTTGCTCTGCCCTTATATTTAACCTTGCCCGAAGATTTTGTGGCTTCAAGCGCGGCATCCTGAGGAACATAAGCCTCTGGAGTAGTAGCCGGCGCGGCGATTGGGGCTCCAGTTGCTGTAACTGGCGCAGCTGCCTGCTTTGAAGGCAAGGCAACACTTATTGTTACTCCGCAAGCAGGATTTGGACATTTTATACGGTGCTTGTAACCCGCAGGCGCATTCGACGGTGGCTCAAAGCTAATTTCTGTGCGGCAGCTTGGACATTTTGTGAACATTTATATATCCTCCTAAGAGATAATCATACACTTATTATATTATAACACAGAATTAAAGATGTCAATATTTTTAATAGTATAAATATTTATTAACGCAAAGTTAAAATCATTTCATAATATTTTATGTAACTCGCAATGATTTAGAATAGATATGCGATGCTTTTCAAGCATGATACAAAATTTTTCAAGGAATTATTTTTGGTGGGTATAGTTTGTGAAGTAAAAAACAAACTATGCTTGAGGTGAACGAATGTCAAAGGTTTGTTTTATTATAGGTGCATCAAGCGGTATTGGTCTTGCGACAGCGGCAAGGTTTTTAGAGGACGGTTACACAGTTATAAATGGTTCGCGCACGGAGTGCGAACTTAGCGGCGTTAGAAATTATAGCGTGGATGTAGCGACTCCCAAAACAATTTACGCTGCGGCAAAAGATATTGCTCGTGAATTTGGTCGAATTGATGTATTCATTTATTCCGCTGGCTATTCAATGGCTGCACCTGTTGAATTTGCAAAACAAGAAGATTACCGCTATTTGTTCGATGTCAACTTTTTCGGAGTGATTGAGGGCGTGCGCGCGGTTCTTCCCACAATGAAAAAGCAAGGTACGGGAACTATTGTAGTGGTTAGCTCGATAGGCGGCGTTCTGCCTATCGCCTTTGACTCGTTCTACTCATCGTCAAAAGCCGCGGTTAATATGCTTGTTCGCGAATTAAATCTTGAACTTGCTCCCCACAAAATAAGGGCCATTTCGGTCATGCCTGGCGGAACGCAAACGAGATTTACTTTTAAGCGAAATGTGTATTCAGAAGAAGCGGCGGGACTTTATGCAGACCGTATGGATAACGCGGTAGAGCGCATTGCAAAATCCGAACAGGAAGGACTGTTGCCCGAAAAGGTCGCAGAAACGATATTTTTTGTGGCAACGGCAAAAAAATCTCCGGAACTAGTTGCCGTGGGCGTAAAAAACAAGGCGTATCATATGATGGACAGAATTATGCCACGCATAGAAACAAGAATGTTGCTAAGGTTAAAGTATAAAGTTTAGGAATTCAATGTATTGACAAAATATGTCAAAACAGCCAACCGAGATTATATTTAATTATTATAAAAACGACATAAAAAAGAACCTCACTTGAGGCTCTTTTGTTTTGCAAAAGTCTAAGCCTATGGTTGTGAAAGAAATATAGCAAATCGAATTAAGTTAAAGATTATTTAGGGCGAACTTTTTGTAAGGCTAGCACAAGCGGAATATACAGCGCGCCAACAACGCAAGCATTTGACACGATATGCACAAGATAGAACCATCCGCCTCTAAGGTAATAAGCAATAAACAAATTCAAAAGTTGATAGTTGGGTACTCCGCCTGCTGCAGCCATAACCGTATAAATTATAGAATCTAGAACCCCGAAAGCGAAAGTCATAATGACGGAAAGAAGCACCGCAACGATAATGCGCGGTTTTTTAAGTAAAGTGCCTGACAATAGGGCAAGTGCGTTCCAATGTATAAAATATAGAATTACCCAACTGTTAAAGCCGTATAGTAAAACCTCGATAGTGCAAAAAACAAGCGAGGAAAAAACCGCAATTTTTCTTCCAAAAACGGTGGCGTACACCATAATGAGAATAGTAATAATTTCCACATTTGGAATAAAAGACAACGCAAGTTTACCTACCGTTAGGGTGGCAGACAGCATTCCAATCAGCACAACTTTTCTTGTAGTGTTTTTGGCAATATTGCTATTATCGTCTTTGCTAATAAGATAATTTTTGGCGCTGTTATTGCTCGGCTTTTCCATAATTATATCTTGGTCTGCTAAGTTAATATTATTTTCCGCTTTGTACTTTTCCATTGTTACCAAGATGAAACTGTCAATAAATAATTCGCGCCGTCATAAAGCGGCAATGCGGATGCGCCTAATCCCGAAGAATGATAAACTACGCCGCTAAGCTCAATAGATTTGCCCGCATATTCGGAATAGTCGATAAGCGTTGCATCGTCAATATTGTGATATATGGCAATAAAACTATGCTCATTCGACAAATCGAGATTTGAAATTGCAGTAATCTCAACACCATAAGCGCTTTCTAGAAAGATGTAAGTTTCAAGCTCGCCTTTCGCTTTTAGCTCAAGTAGCGCATTATGCAAATATTCTGCGTTGGTATCTATTGTATAGGGTGTTTGGCCGATAGTTACCGTAACCGTTTTAAGGTCGGAGTTTGTTGCGTTGCAAGCAGTAAACGCGCAAGTGCCGATGATAAGAATCACAGCTATAACGCAAAGCGCAATTTTTTTGATAGTATTTTTCATTTTACCCTCCGTAAAATTGTAATAAATTATTATAAAATCCAACGCAGAGGGAATTTGAATTAACGGTTCGCGAAAAAACAAAAAGCCCTCATAAGAGGGCTCGGGCAACACAAAAGTGCCCCTTTCTCCCTCCGAGATAGTGGATTTTGCAATGGCCGGTATCCTGACTTAAGACCTTGTGGTTCGCCGTCTTCTCTTTCGATGACCTTGGCGACTTAGCTTTACAGTAGCGGGGGCTGTGTGGAATTGCCACTTCCCGTTTAACGAGTTTATCTCGCACCTATTGCAAAAACAGTATATAACGCGATAAAATAAAAGTCAAGAATAGCGCAAGATAATCCGCGCTCGCTTGACTTTCGTTTAGAAAACTTTCTAAAAGCTATGCGAATAATGCACGCTTGCTTGACTTTTCGTTTTAGAAAAACCTTGATTTTATTGCATTGTAGTCAATACGCAATCAAAAAAAATTTTCATAATTTTTAAGCTAATTCTAACTTTTGCACCATCTTCTGTTTTAGACATAGATAGGCGTTGCTAAGTTCAAAAATATAGCGTTGACGCTCAATCGCTGACAGAGAATTAAGCATTTCTTTGTCGCACAGCTGCGCGATTGGATTGACTATTTCTTCCCCTTGTTCCATAACTTCAAGCATACGCGCAAGAACCGTTTGTTCGGCAGGCGACAGCTTGCTTTGCACGCTTATTGCTGTGGAGCAAGCGCCGTAAGTATTGTTTTTCATTCGTGATTTTGCTTCGTTTGCCAAATGACGGATTTTGCACTTTGGATGTTTTATATTGCTCATAATTTGTTCCCCCTTGACATATAATATCATTTTTTAATTATTTGAAAATAGCATCGACAAAACAAGACATAAAAATTTATGCAATCAATTTGCTTTTGACAGTTTCTTAATTTTAAGAGAAATTATGTCGATAACGCCCTTTTGACTTGGGACATCTCCACAAGAT
>DATESK010000099.1:0-3991 GCA_035270865.1 Clostridia bacterium
GTAATAACAGAAAATTGCCCGATAACAGTTTCAAGAATTGTTACGGGCAATTTCAAATCTATGTAAGATTTCGGGAGAAAACTCAAAAGGTCGGCAGGTTTATAAATTCCAAGTTCAGCAAGTTTTTTTACAGTTGCTGCACCTACACCCTTTATATCTGTTAATTTTGAGCAATTTATATTGTTTGCGGTTGTGTTCTCGCTTTTTGTATTTTTTTTATGTTTAACTTCTTCTGCGGAATTCATATTTTTGTACCGCTACAATTTTTATTCAAGTGAAAGTAAGAAATAATAATGTGGTTGTCCACCTGAGTAAACTGCAACTTCAAGGTCAGGGAACTTTTCTTTGACAAGGTCCACCGCGCGCTTAACGCCCACCTCATCAATTTCTCCGCCGTAGTATAATGCCAACATTTCCTTCTCAGCGTCCATCATTCCGCCAATAGTCCCTATCAGCACTTCTTCCACAACATCGCCTGCCGAAACGATTTGCTTTTCTGTTATTCCTATTATATCGCCAACTTTGACTGAAAAACCGTTCATCTTTGTGTTTCTTACCGCGTGAGTGATTTCGCCACACTTAACCGCTTTCGCCGCTTTTGTCATAGTTTCAGCATTTTCTTCGGCTGAGGCGCTTTCATTAAATGCAAGAGCTGCCGCAACACCTTCAGGAACATATTTAGTGGGAATAACAAAAACATTTACATCCGCTAGCTCCTTTGCTTGTTCTGCTGCCAAAATTATATTTGAGTTGTTTGGCAAAACAAAAACATTTTTGGCATCCACTTTGTTTATGGCATTCAAAATATCATAAACACTAGGATTCATTGTTTGTCCGCCTTCTACGACAAAATCTACTTGCAAATCGCGGAAAATATCAGCTATTCCTTTGCCCGAACAAATTGAAACCATACCAAATGTTTTCTTTTCTTTCTTAACTTCGGGTTTATTCGACTTAAGCTTGCGGTTTTGTTGAAGCATATTTTCAATTTTAATGCTGTCAATTTCTCCAAGCTTTAATGCAGATTTCAATGCTAAATCAGGATTGTTTGTGTGCACATGAACTTTGACTAGGTCAAGGTCGCCAATAACCAACACGCAATCGCCAATCTTTAGCAATGCATCGCGATGTTTATCAATATCTGCCTCGGTTGTCTTAGTGTTTAGGTTTGTAATAAAATACTCGGTGCAATATGCATAGGTAATATTTTCGTAATCGTTATCAAAAATTTCTTTGTCAGCGCTAGATAATGTAGGTTTTTTTACAACTGCCAAAGGTTCGACTTTGTCAGGTATTTCAATTCCAGCTAAAGCGTTGTAAAATCCGTACATAATAGAGAGCAAGCCCTTTCCGCCTGCATCCACAACGCCGGCTTTTGCAAGGATAGGAAGCATCTCAGGAGTTTTTTCAAGGATAGCTTCGCCTGAGGCAAGTATTTCGGTGAAGAATTCTTCAATTTCAAGTTGTTTATGCTTAGTAACCGACACCGCCGTTTCAGCCATAACGCGGATGACCGTCAAAATTGTTCCTTCTTTTGGCTTCGTGACTGCGCTATAAGCTATTTCCGTGCCTTTTTTTAGGCATTCCGCAAAATCTTTGGAACTTATGGTTTCTTTATCGGAACAAACGACATCGAACCCTTTTAGAATTTGCGACAAAATAACGCCAGAATTTCCTCTCGCGCCTTTTAGCGCGCCCTTTGAAAACGCTGCCGCTAGCTCGCTTAAGGAATCGGTTTCGACTTCGTTTATTTCCCGCAATGCTGAATTTATTGTGAGGGACATATTTGTGCCCGTATCACCGTCAGGAACTGGGAAAACATTTAACTCATCTATCTGTTGACGATACAGGTCGAGATATTTCACACCGCCTGCTACCATCAACTTGAATTTAGTACTGCTTATTTCTATCATCAAGTTATCCTCGTAATATTCTTATTTGGACTACACCCTAATGCCGACCACATTGATATGCACGCGTTTAACGAGCATACCTGTAAAAGTCTCACATGCATACTTTACGACATTAGCAAGACTTTCCTTTACGGCCTCGACATTGACTCCAAGTTTTAATATAACAAAAACCTCGATAAAGATTTTGTTATCGACAGTTGCGATATGGATTCCTTTGCCGTAAGCCTGCTTATTTAGAAGCGCGCTTAAATTGTCCGTCAGTCGGCGGGACACCAATTCCACAACACCATAACATTCGGAGGCCGCATGGCTACATACCATTGCGACCGCCTCATCTGATATCGAGATTTTTCCATATTTATTTGAAGTTGTTAAAGACATAGTATTCCTTTTCAACTGATTTTACACGATATGAACAAAATTTGCAAGTATTTACATTATTTTGAGCAAATACAGTTGCAAAAATTACAGTATAGTGATAAAATTCATTCGTTTGAGCGATATGAGTCGGCGAAACAGTCAGGAGGATAGCAATATGTCTAAAGTATGTTCAGTTTGTGGAAAAGGAAGAATGAGTGGCAACTTGGTCAGCCACAGCCACCGCAAAACCAGGCGCAGTTGGGCGCCCAATGTTCAAAAGGTAAAGATAAACACCAAAACAGGCGGAACAGAACAGCAATATGTCTGCACGCGCTGCTTGCGTTCGGGAAATGTTGACCGCGCCTAATCGCAGTTAACTTTTCTTTTTAATATTAAATTTGCCCGCCATACGGCGGGCTTTTTTCATATACTCAATTTAATACAACATAAGAATGTATAGCTACACAGTACAATAGACTAAATTGTGCAATATAATACTAAAATAAGTTGGCACAAAGCGGTTATAAACTCTATCGTTTGAGGACTAAAGCAAATAATTCAAGCATACTATTCTATGTAGACTTCTTATTTGACCTAACAAAAAGCCTTAGAAACGGTCTTAGAAATCTCGGTGTTTTAATACATACAATTTTCATAGCTATCTCCTTCAAATGTTTTCGTGGTATTATATGCGCCACAAGTCATTTGTGATAAAAAAATAGCGCGAAATCATAATGGTTTCGCGCTTTACTTTTTTTTGTTACATATTTTTAGCTTAGTTATCCCTTATTTTTTTACATTTTTGTTTAAGATATTTTACATAGTGTTTGAGATTTTAAGATTTTGTTTTATCTGTTTTTTAATATTGCTTAAATAACTTTTGAAATCGATATTTAACCTCGAATTTTTTCAACGGCAAGTGACGGGTTTTCCGCATTAAACACAGCGTTGCCCGCAACAAGTATGTCTGCGCCGGCATAAATTATGCGTCCCGCGTTTTCGGTTGTAACTCCACCGTCAACTTCTAAAATTATATTTTGTCCATAGGATGAAAACATCCTTTTTGCGTCAACTATTTTAAGCAGAATTTCTTCAATAAATTTTTGACCGCCAAAGCCCGCATAAACACTCATTATGATAACAACATCAATCTTGTTTAAGTATGGTTCAATCAAAGACAAGGGCTTATCGGGATTGAGAACTAGACCGCACTTCTTGCCTTTAGCTTTTATCATATCCAAAGTTTTGCCCGTATTTTTTGACGCATCAGGATGAAAAGTTAAAATATCCGCTCCTGCATCGCAAAATTTTTCAACATATCGTTCAGGTTCGGTTATCATAAGGTGGACATCGACAGGAAGTTCGCTATATCGTGAAATCGCTTTAATCATCGGCATACCAAAGGTAAGATTAGGCACAAAAACTCCGTCCATTACATCGCAATGTACTAAGTCTGCACCCCAATTCTTTATGTTTTTTACAGCTTCTGCCACCTTGCCAAAATCAGCGGATAATATGGACGGCGCAACTAATATTTTCGACATAATACCTCCAATTTAAGTTTCAGCATAAATTTTTAGTTCAACTTTATTTTCCAAGTTCTTAATTGCATTTTTTTAGTTGAGCTTCTATTTACAAGTTCGATTACATTTTTTTAGTTGAACTTCTTTTCTACAAGTTCGATTGCATTTTTTTAGTTGAACTTCTTTTCTACAAGT
>DATESK010000100.1:0-2525 GCA_035270865.1 Clostridia bacterium
CTATATTATATCATATATTATGAAAAATCAACCCCAAACGATAAATTTTGAGTAAGAAATATATGTAAAAAAGGTATGAGCGCAAAAAAACGACCGATGTCATTGTTTTTTAATAATGTAAAATAATTGTAAGAAACCAAAAAAGCCATTTTCATTGTCTTATAATATAAGTAAAAAAAGGCAATTTTCATAGTTTTCATATATCTAAAGGTTGTTAACAAATTAAAACAAAAAAAAGACAATTTTCATTGTCTTTTTAATATTTGGTATTTTTGTCGACCTTATTTACTCAAGATAAATTAGTAAAGAGTTTTGTAGTGTCAAATTACTTTTTGTCCGTTTCTGAATTTTCCTCAAGTTGAAGTTCAACTAAGGTTTTATCGCCGCCGCAATATTTTTTGCGAAGCAAGGGCTTTTCGATTTTTCCTGTGGGGTTACGGGGTATTTTGTCGAGAATAATCGTTTTGGGGCATTTATAGTGGGGAAGAGCGCGGCAAAATTCCATCAATTCTTCCACAGTAGTAGTTCTTCCGTTTTTAAGTTCAACTATAGCCGCAACGATTTCGCCAAGACGCTTGTGGGGTAAGCCAATCACCGCTACATCTTTGATATTGTCGTTTGTGCGCAAAAAGTCCTCAATCTGAACGGGGTATATATTTTCGCCACCGCTGATGATGACATCTTTTTTTCTGTCCACGAGGTAAATAAAGCCGTCCTTATCGACCATAGCGACATCGCCGGTGTAGAGCCAACCGTTATCAAGCACCGCTTTGGTCGCTTCGGGATCTTTGTAGTAGCACTTCATTACGCCGTCGCCCTTGACGGCAAGTTCGCCGACAACACCTTGTTCTACTTCATTATGTTTTTCGTCAACGATTTTAGCCTGCCAGTTGTATCCTGGGATTCCGATTGCGCCGACCTTGTGGATATTCTCAAGTCCAAGGTGAACGCATCCTGGCCCTATGGATTCGGACAAACCGTAGTTGGTGTCATAGAGTTGGTTAGGAAACTTTTCCTTCCAGCGTTTAATGAGCGAAGGAGGAACGGGTTGCGCGCCTATATGCATAAGACGCCATTGGTCGAGCTTGTAGTCGGCTAGATTGACCTCTCCGCTGTCGATAGCGTCAAGGATATCCTGCGCCCACGGAACTAAAAGCCAAACTATTGTCAGTTGCTCGCGCGATACGGTTTCAAGAATCCATTTAGGTTTGACGCCGCGGAGCAATACCGCCTTGCCTCCCACCATAAAAGAGCCGAACCAGTGCATTTTCGCGCCCGTATGATAGAGGGGAGGAATACACAAAAAGCTGTCATCCTTTGTTTGTCCGTGATTTTTGTTTTCGGTTATGCAGGCGCACATTAGACTTTTATGAGTGTGTAAAATAGCTTTTGGCAAACCTGTCGTGCCCGATGAATAATAGATTGCGGCGTCATCTTCAAGTGTTAGCGGAACAGTTGGAGCATCCGTGCCACATTCCGACATAAGTTCGTAATAACATTCTGCAAATCCAGGGCAGTCATCGCCCACGAAAAGCAAGGTTTTGACATCAGGAAGTTTGTTTGTTGTAACAAGTTGTTCCACACGGCCTATAAATTCAAAGCCAAACACCAAAACTGAAGTATCGGCGAAATTTACGCAATACTCAATTTCTCCCGCCGTATATCTGTAATTTAAGGGGACAACCACCGCACCAGCTTTTAGAGCGCCAAAATATATAGGCAACCATTCTAGGCAGTTCATTAGAAGAATTCCTACTCTATCGCCTTTTTTCAAACCTCTTTTTAGCAGAAAATTTGCAAAACGGTTTGCTTTTTCGTCAAATTCTTTCCAGTTTATGACTTTGCGGTAGTGGTCGTGAAAATTCGGTTCAACAAGTTCGTATTCCCGCCAAGTAATTTTCTTTTGTGCCAGAACTTCGGGATTGTCTTCAATCAACGCTACATCGTTACCGTATAATTTAGCATTTTGCTCCAATATTTTAGTAATAATCATATAACTCCTTCAAGTTTGACAAATATTGCAAAAATGATTTTTTTCATAAGAATTTTATTATTATAAATGATTTAGGCACATTTTGCAAGTTTTTAGTAGGTTTTAGTCAAACGATAGCGAATTCTGCGCAATTTATTGGACTTTGCAATATTAACAACTATTTGTCGAAAAACAATTTATACAATTTTCTTGCAATTCGACAAAAAAATTACCGTGATTTGTCGATTTTTCTTGGCGAAAAAATATTAGAAAAATAGAGTATTAGACGATTAAAAAATTTACAAAAAATATTTTTTCCAAATTTTTTAATAATGCTTTACACGGAGCTATTTGTAACTTATAATTTCAGCATAAATACAAGATAAAAGAGAGCATATATGTACGTAAAGCAATTTGATAAATATGATAGGGAAACATTCAAGGAGTTATGTTATGAGTTTTACCAATCGAACACTATAATTCGCGATTATGACGAATCTATAGCCAATCTTACTTTTGACCGAGTATTAGACCATCACGAGAATTTGTGGGG
>DATESK010000101.1:0-10915 GCA_035270865.1 Clostridia bacterium
TGCCTTGTCCTCCACCATCGTTCCGTATGCGCCCATTGTGGTAGTAATTGAAGTTACGGCGAGAAGTCCTGCCACAATCCAGTTGTCCATAATATCGCGCGCGCCATCAAAAGCTAAGCCGCTTGTCCAGACATCGCCCAAAAACAACGCATAAAGTCCTATTATAATTAACACCGACATAAGCGAAAAAAATACGGAAGCTTTATCTTTGAAAAACAACTTAAAGTTTCTTATAAAAAAGCTTATCATTCGCGTAGCTCCTTTCCGGTTACGGTAATAAAAGCATCATCAAGCGTGCCTTGTCTGACCTCAAAACCAGTTAAATAATCCTTACAGCGTTCAATTATGGCAAGAGCATCCATAGATTTTTCCAAAGATACAATGATTTTTTCAGCAACAATTTCAACCTCTCCGCCTACCGCCGCCGCAACTTTTTCAATATTTTCGCAAACCATAATCAGTTTGTCGCTTGCGTATTTTTCACAAAGCTCGCTTGGAGAACCCTTAGCCACAATTTGCCCGTCGTCAATAATCACAACATAATCTGCGATTTCCGCCTCTTCCATATAGTGCGTGGAAAAGAACACCGTCATATCGGTGGTTTTCGTAATCTTCTCCAGCGTTTCCCAAACGCTACGGCGAGTTTGGGGATCAAGTCCGGTTGTGGGTTCGTCTAGAAACAAAATTTTGGGAGTGTTAATCAGCGCGCGGGCAATATCGCATCTGCGCCTTTGTCCGCCAGACAGTTTGCCGTAGCGGCGTTTGAATAAACTTGTTATGCCTGTAACATTTGCTGCCCCTTTCACGGCATCATTGAGCGCTGCGCCTTTGAGTCCGTAAAACGCGCCGCGGAGTTTTAAGTTTTCTTCAACTGTTAAAAGTTTGTCCAAAACGCTGTCTTGAAACACAATGCCAATTTCGTTTCTGATTTTTACATCATCTTTCCCAACTTCTAATCCATCAATAGTTATAGTACCTGCGTCGGGCTTAAGCAATGTGCAAACCATATCGATAGTGGTAGATTTTCCTGCGCCGTTCGGGCCTAAAAATGCGAACATCTTGCCCTTTTCGACATAGAAATCAAGACCGTTTACCGCCTTTACGCTTCCGTATGATTTATAAAGTCCGTTGACTTCGATTATTTTTTCCATTTTGTTCCTTTAACCAAAAATATAACTGTTTGCTTAGATTGTTTTATTATCTTTAATTATTGCCTTATTTCAATTATCGTTTTAGTCTACTTAATTCTCTATGTTTTGTCAATAAACTGATGTAAATGTTGTGACTTTATCTTTTATTATTGGTTAAGGCATAATAAAACCGCCGCAATACTTATTGCAGCGGCTATTGAATTGAACTTTGTCTTTAGTCTCATTTATCAATTTCCACGGAAAAAGATTTGGTTTAATCTCGTTTATCAATTTTCACATATGACTTTTGAGTGGAAACGCTTTGATAGGCAGGGCGAATAATTTTGCCTGCGTTGACTAGTTCCTCAAGTCTATGCGCGCTCCAGCCTGCAACTCGCGCCACGGCAAACATCGGTGTGTAAAGCTCTGGCGGAAGACCTAGCATTTTATAGGCAAAACCGCTGTAAAAGTCCACATTGACGCTGACGCCCTTATATATTTTTCGTTTTTCGGAAATCAACTGTGTTGCAATTTTCTCAACATTGTTGTATAGCGCGTATTCGCTTTCCATACCCTTTTCGGCAGACAGTTTTTTAACAAATTTTTTGAAAACTTCGGCGCGCGGATCGGATACGGAATATATTGCGTGTCCCATACCGTAAATCAAACCCGATTTGTCAAAGGCTTTCTTTTCTAAAATCTTGACAAGATATACGGAGAGCGCATCGATGTCGCTAATATCTTTTACATTCGCCTTTATATCCTCAAACATTTGCATAACCTTAATGTTTGCACCCCCGTGTTTAGGGCCTTTTAAGGAGCACAACGCGGCAGTTATAGCCGAATAGGTATCTGTGCCCGAACTTGTTACAACGCGCGTTGTAAAGGTTGAGTTGTTTCCACCGCCGTGTTCGGCGTGGAGAATTAAAGCAATATCAAGCACCATACTTTCAAGTTTAGTGAATTTCTTGTCGGGGCGAAGTAGTCTTAATATGTTTTCTGCGGTTGACAAGTTTTCTTTTGGATTGTGAATTATAAGACTCTTGTTTTCTTTATAATGGCGAAATGCTTGATAGCCGTAAATTGCAAGCAACGGAAAAACGGAAATCAACTGCATACATTGTTTCAACACATTATCAAGTGAAGTATTGTTGGCGTCAGCATCATAAGAACTTAATGTTAAAACGCTCTTGGACATTGTATTGATAATATCTGAATTAGGAGCTTTCAAAATGACATCGCGCACAAAGTTAACGGGCAGTTTGCGGTAGTCGGACAACAAATTGCAAAAATTTCCAAGCTCGGTTTTGTTGGGCAGTTTATTAAATAACAACAAATAAACGACTTCCTCAAAGCCGTTACAGTTATTTATATCATTATTCGCAATTAGGTCGTTGATGTTATATCCGCGATAGTACAATTCGCCCGCGCAGGGTTGCAATACCCCGTCAACTTCCTTTTTTGAAATCACTTCGGAAATGTCGGTAAGTCCCGCGACAACGCCCACGCCGTTCACATCGCGCAGTCCTTTTTGCACATTATATTGAGTATAAAGCGACTCGTTAATATAACTATTTTGTATATTCATTTCCGACAGTTGTTCGATTTCGGCTTTCCTTTCGGACAGTCTATGCATGGCCTTATAGTCGATCAGCATTTGTTCGTAGACGGTATAGTTTTCAATATCTTCGCAATTAAGCAAAAAATCCACAGTTACCCCTAAAAGCGAGGTTAGTTCATTGAGAACGGGAATCTCAGGGAAACCTTGTCCGCTTTCCCATTTGCTCACAGTTTTATCGCTAATGTGCAGTTGTTTCGCCAAATCTGCTTGAGTCCAGTTATTTTGTTTTCTTAAAAAAGCTATTAGTTTGCCTGTGTTATGACTGTTCATATATCCTCCGTCTTGAATTCCTATTATAAATGAAAAAAGCGGAAAAGTAAATCTTATTCCGCTGATTTCCGAATTATTAAGTAAAAATTTTGAATATATTCTACGAAATGTAGAATGTGTCGTTAATACAACTGTTTGATTTAATAGCAACTAGTAGACTATTATTTATAGGTTAGTCCACTACTAGATTATTAGCAACCATTAGCTTTAGCCACTTTTTTAGTAACCGATTTTTTTTATTTAATTATTTTTTAAGTATATGTACTCAGAATTTTCATCGCTCGTATCGTTATTCTCAACAATAAGCACCTTTGCGTTCTTGCTTACCAAAATATTGTGATACGCGCTCTGCTTGACATTGTAGCCCTTGAACTTTTCCATAGGCACTTTTTCCATGCTTTCGCCAATTAAAAGTGTTGCTTTGCCTTTGAGAAGAATAAAAACTTCGTCTGTCTTGTTGTGGCGTTCGATAAATTTCATACCTTTTTTGCTAAAACGGTCGGCGTAATTTAGATATGCAACACACCAAGTGCCAAATTTCAAAGTACGGTCGTAACCTTCACCATTATAGTCAAAAATCTCTAATCCTTCCATAGTAACTCCTTTTGAACGGACATTTTAGTAACAAATATTATGCCACTAGTAGCATTATTAGTAACCACTAGTGGCATTGATTTTACATAAAATAATTGAATTAAATTATCCCTAGCGGCATTGATTTTTACATAAAATAATTGAATTAAATTATTCCTAGCGGTACCAAAATCAAAAGGAGCAGAGCGTCAAGCCCAAACAGTCCGCCCACAAATATTTTTTGAAACTTCGGTTTCGTGTCGGGAACAAGAAAAGCAGCAAGGAAGAAAGGAATGTAGGTTGTAACAAACACAGGAATCGCTCCCCACCACGGATAAACCCAAATAAACGCAGGAGTGGACGCCAAGAATATTTCTACGATGCTGAAGAAAGCAGCGTTCAAAACTGCAAATAACCATCTGTTGTTTATGCCCAAAATTTTCTTTTTAGGATCTTCGGGCAGTAATTTACTGAGTGTTAATCCTGCCACTGCAAACATCATTGACAATTCCCAGCTAACGCCGATAAGCAAAACAAACGAGGTGCTTTCGGGTGAAACTGTCCAAAGTGCATATCCTGATGCGTAGCTTATGACGGCGTTCATTATCTCGTAGAACCAATGAACGGCATAAAGCGAAAGTCCCGCAACTATGCTTTTGTAATTTTTGTTTTTAATTTCGATAATATATAGAGCGACAACCACTGTCATAATAAAAATAAAAGTCCAGTTAAAATTCTCAACGCTTCTTACTGCCACTTTCGCGAGATCGGCAGCGGCCTTATTCAACCAATTTCCAAACAACATATTTGCCTCCAATCAACTTTAATAAAAAGATTATAATCCGCAAAGGTTCAATAGTCAAGAATTCGATTTTACAATTACATTCTATATTTGCAGAATTTTGTTTAGTTTTCAAATATTTTTGTCAATTCGTTTTTATATTCAAAAAGCACCTTGTAGTAAAACAACAAGATGCTTCAAAAGTCTATCAAATTTATTCGTTGTATATTATATATTGACTAAACAACAAAATAATTTTCAAAATTCATTACATACACGGCAAAAAAAGTTGCTACCTTCCGCCTTTATCGTAAGGTATACCTTCGGCTTTCGGCGCGCGGGATTTTTTACTTGTGAACGCAAGCACAATCATCGTTACAATATATGGCAGCATTAGATATAAATCCGAGCCGTTTTTGATAGCGGTAAATGAGGGTAAAAACGGGATATTGCCAGCCATTGGTCCTATAACCTTGAACAGCGCAAATAACAATGCCGCTCCTGCAATACGAATAGGTTTCCAGTTGCCAAATATCATAACTGCTAGCGCTAAAAATCCGTAGCCTGCAACTTCCGATTGAAAGCCCGAACCCACAGCGGTAGTGAATGCAAGTCCGCCTATTCCTCCTAAAAAACCAGATATGGCAACGCCTGCATACCTAATTCTGTAAACATTTATTCCCACGCTGTCCGCCGCTTGCGGATGTTCGCCGCAAGAGCGCAATCGAAGTCCGAATTTGGTTTTGTATAAAATTATAACCGCTGCAATCAAAAAGACTATTGCAAAAATTGTGGTTAGATAAAAACTTTTGAAAAATAGGATTTCAAAAAATCCAGGATTTGCACTTGGTGCTAAACCTATACTTGCAGGCGTTATACGAATCCAGTTTGGAATTACGATTGTGGTTTGTCCGCTTCCTTGAATTGCCCAAGTAACAACAATAGCAAGAGCTGGCGCAAGCATATTCAAAGCTGTACCGCCTATTGTTTGGTCTGCCTTTAGATTGATTGAAGCAAAAGCTAACAGGAATGAAAAGAGCAATCCCGAAGCCCCCGCAATTAGGATTGCGATTAAAACTGCGATTTGTGGATTTTGCATTGCCCAAGGCGCTTTCGCTACTCCGCTTAGGAACAAGCAAGAACATAGCGCGCCTATAATCATTATACCTTCGAGCGCGATGTTGATTGTCCCGCTTCGTTCCGAAAACATACCGCCAAGCGCAACGAATATAAGGGGTACAGCGAAAATTATTGTTCCGCTTAAAACATCTGCTAAAACCTTCATTATTCTTCCTCCCCGTTTTGTACTTCATCGGGCAAAATCCCGCCGCCAAAGTCCCCTGCCTGTGAAATTATTTCTTTTCCACTAGGTGGTTTTTCACCGCTGTTATTTGTAGTATTATCATACTTTTCAAGTTTACGGCGGCTAACCAATTTTGAAATGACAAGTTTGATGATAAGCGAAAGCGCACTCATATAAATGATTACCGCAATAATAATATTGATGATTTCCACGGTGAATTCGGGCTGCATAGCTTCGCCGCCGATTTGTATATACGAAATGAACAAACCAGAAAAAATTATACCAAGCGGATTTGATGAACCAAGCAAGGCTACGGGTATTCCGTTAAAGCCCATAGCAAGCAAAGTTTTCATAATCGTGTATTCTGCAATTCCCGACAAATAGTATAAACCGCCGCCTAAACCTGCAAGCGCACCCGAAATCGTCATTGCTAAAATTATGTTTTTCTTTGCGTTGATACCCGCATATTTTGCGGCATTGCGATTTAATCCGCAGGCTTTTAGCTCATATCCGAATGTGGTTTTGTTCAAAATAATAAACATAATAATTGCCACACCAATAGCGATAAATATTCCAATATTCATATACTGCGACTTTAAGAGTACATCAAGCCCGAGTTTTGGAATTATCGCGCTGGGATTTGCAACGGCAAGTCCAGCAGTACGGTCAGCATTTGACGCGCCGTAATAGTTCGCTAGCATTTGCGGAAGATTTGCAATAGTAATATTGACGGTGAACAAACCAATCCAGTTGAACATAATTGAAGTTATAACCTCATTCACATTGAGTAAAGCTTTGAAAATTCCGGGAATTGAACCCCACACGGCACCGCCTAAAACTGCTAGTATTAAACACGCCCACCAAGGTAATTGCCAAACAAGCGCGCCAATAAGCGCAAGCATTGTTCCAATCATATATTGACCTGAAGCGCCGATATTGAACAATCCCGTTTTGAACGCAAAGCCCACGGCAAGTCCTGTCATAATGAGCGGCGCAGCTTGATATAATACTTTTGCAAACTTATCGGGAGCGGAAAATCCGGTGACTAGCACATTCGTAATTGCATTTGTTGAATGGCCCGAGTCAAGGATAATTAATATTAAATATCCGCACAAAAGACCTATCAAAATGGAAATAACTGATGATACAAAACTCTTAAATCCCGCTTTGTCAGCCATTAGTTTAAGATATGGTTCTCTGTCGTCCACCCTCACAAAAATATTTTTAAGTCTTTTACCTGTTTTGGAAAAGATGTTTTTTCGCTTTTCCATATTACATTTCCCTCGCCTTAGCGTATTTTTCTTGTCTTTTTGCTCCTGCCATATAAAGTCCAAGCTCCTCTACCGTTGTGGTTTTCGGATTTAGTTCCGCGACTATCTCGCCCTCGTACATTACTAAAATACGGTCAGAAACATCCATAACCTCGTCAATCTCTAAAGATACAAGCAAGACGGCTTTTCCAGCGTCACGCTGCGCAACAATTTGCTTGTGAATAAATTCAATAGCGCCGACATCAAGTCCGCGTGTTGGCTGAACTGCCACTAAAAGTTCGGGGTTTTTGTCTATTTCCCTTGCCAAAATGACCTTTTGCTGATTACCGCCTGAAATACTGCGGACGGTTGTCATAGAACCTTGTCCGCTACGAATATCGTATTGGTTTATAAGCTTTTCCGAATATTTGCGCACCGCTCTTTGATTTATAAAGCCCGCCTTTTCAAATTGCGGTTCAAAGTAACGCTGTAAAACTAAATTCTGCTCTAGGGAATAATCAAGAACCAAACCGAATTTTTGTCTGTCTTCGGGGATATGGCTAATACCCATTTTGCTTCTGTTTCTAATTGAAGTCTTTGTTATGTCCACTCCGCGAAGTATTATTTTCCCCTTAAATTTTGAGCTTTTACCAATACTCAGGCTATTATTGTTTTCAATACTATCATCGTCAATATTATTTTTTATATTTCTATTTCGGCGTTCCGCTCTGCTAAAAGTGGCCAGCCGATCGATACCCGTTAGCGCATAGACCAATTCGCTTTGTCCGTTGCCGTCAATTCCAGCTATACAAACGATTTCGCCTTGCCTGACCTCGAAAGACACATCTTTCACCGCATATTTTTTGTTTATAGTCGATGACACGAAAAGATTTTCCACTTTTGCTACAATCTCTCCAGGGGCGATGTCGCTCTTATCAACTGTAAAACTGACCTCTCTTCCCACCATCATTTTTGAAAGTTTTTCTTTCGTGGTATCTTTGACATTGACCGTTCCTATGCATTTGCCTTTTCTTAACACCGTGCAACGGTCGGCAACTGCCATTATTTCATTAAGTTTGTGGGTTATAAATAAAATCGACTTGCCCTCTTTTGCAAAATTTTTCATTATCATCATTAACTCGTCAATTTCCTGCGGAGTCAAAACTGCTGTGGGTTCGTCAAAAATTAATATATCGTTATCTCGGTATAACATCTTAAGGATTTCCACCCTTTGTTGCATACCGACTGTTATTTCCTCAATTATGCTGTTTGGTTCAACCATTAAACCATACTTTTGTGATAAGTCTAAAACTTTCTCTTTTGCTTCGGACTTCTTCAAAAATCCCAAGCTATTGGGTTCTACGCCCAAAATAATATTTTCTAAAACGGTAAAATTTTCCACCAACTTGAAATGCTGGTGTACCATACCGATTTTCAAGGCGTTTGCATCGTTTGGATTTTTAATCTCAACGACTTCTCCGTCTTTTTTTATAATTCCTTTTTCCGCTTGATATAACCCAAAAAGCACACTCATCAAAGTGGACTTTCCTGCTCCGTTCTCCCCCAAAAGCGCATGGATTTCTCCTTTTTTCAGTTGGAGAGTTATATCGTTATTCGCGATTATTCCGGGGAAAACTTTTGTGATGTTTAACATCTCAACAACATATTCGCTCACAAAGACCTCCTAGGGGTTATACGGAGAGGGTTTTGCCCTCTCCGTATAAAACATTTAATTAAAATTATCCTTGATAATCTACTACAACTTTAACTGTTGTGGGATGAACTTCCTTGTCTGAAGCATTGTCAATTGCGATTGTTCCATCTTTTACTTTTGCAAATAAAGTTTCATATTCTGCTACTGTAAATGTTTCAAATTTCCAAGAATCTTCCGCTGTCGGTAATCCTACGCAATTCTCTGCCGCACCGAGTGTTGCAGTCTTGCCTGCGTAATCTGCGTCCCATGTTTCATTGTTAGCATAGAATGCCGCCAATGAAATTTTGACTGATTCCTTTAATTCTTTCATCGCTGATGTGATAATCAAATCTGATTGTGCTGATTGGTCGACGTCAACGCCGATAACAAACTTATTTGTTGATTCTTGAGCTGCTGCTACTGCGTTTTGATAGACAGGTCCGCCACACGCAAACACTACTTCTGTTCCGGCTGAGTACCACGCTGACATTTTGGTCTTGTTTTCGTCTGTTGCCTTAAAATCTCCGCTGTACCAGTAGTTCATTGTAACTGCGCCGTCAGCTAAGGCAAGTTCTGTTGCAGCTGCTTCTGCTCCCTGAATAAATCCATAACCATAACGGATAACTGCGGGAACTGCCATACCACCCATAAAACCGAGCTTTCTAAAGCCGTCTTTTATTGATGCGTAGCCTGCAAGATAACCAGCTTGTTCTTCTCTGTAGAGAATGCAGTGCGTGTTGTCTGCCGTCTTGTATGTTACATAATCAGCCGTATGCGGTTCACCGTCTAACAGCATAAAACTTACTGTAGGATACAAATCTTGCAAATTGTAAATTGCCTCTTCAAATAAATATCCGGGGCATACTACCATTTTTGCGCCTTTGCTTATAGCGGTCTTGATAGTTTCCATACGGGCTTCGGTGCTGTCTTCACTCGGTCTGTAATATGCATAGCTCTTCTTGTTGGTTTCTGCATATTCCTTTACGCCGTTCCATGCGCCCTCATTGAAAGATTTATCATCAATGTTTCCTACATCGGTGACAAGAGCAAGTTCGTATGTTGCTGGGGGAGTTTTTGTACAAGACACAAAAACCGAGCTCATTGCAACTACTACTGCTAATACTAAAATTACACTAATCAGTTTTTTCATAGTTTACACTCCTTTTTATTTTTAGGCCTTTTGCCTTGCAATTAGTATACAGCAATTTTTTAATTTTGTGTGGGAAAACCAAAAAAAATTCATTTTTAGCAAGTAGTGCATTTAATATCAACGAAAATGTGTGTTTTTGACAAAATAGCGCATTAAAGACAAGAAAAATTCATTTTTTTACAAAAATTATATTTCTTTAATCAATATACTAAATCTTGGTTGCCACAAATAAATTATTGATTTATTTTATTTTAGCTATATAATTATTTTTAATGCACAAAATATTTAGGCGGTTCTTGTTTATCGCTTAACACAAAAACGAGGTTATTATGGACAAAGAAATTATTCTATCTCATTGCGATCACACACTTCTTTTGCAAACTGCAACACTTGCGGAGATACAAAGCATTATTGATGACGGCATAAAGTATCACACCGCATCGGTTTGCATACCGCCTTCATTTGTCAAAAGAGCAAGCGAATATTCTCGCGGCGAAGTTGCAATTTGTACCGTTATTGGCTTCCCTAATGGCAACAGCACAACTGCAACAAAAGTTTTTGAAACGAAAGACGCTTTATCTAACGGTGCGGATGAAATTGATATGGTCATCAATATCGGCGAATTACGAGCGGGAAACTATGACTATGTAAAGGACGAAATTCAACAAATCAAATCTGCGTGCGGAAACAAAATTTTGAAAGTTATCATTGAAACTTGCCTTTTAAGTGATGAAGAAAAAATCAAAATGTGCGAAATAGTAAACGAGGCGGGAGCAGATTTCATTAAAACTTCAACGGGCTTTTCAAAGGCGGGGGCAACACGGGAAGACATCATTTTATTTTCAAAGCATATTAAAAAGGGCATCAAGATGAAAGCGGCAGGCGGAATATCAAGTATGCAGGACGCTGAGGATTTTTTGAATTTAGGTTGTGAAAGACTTGGCACTAGCAGAATTGTAAAAATTGTCCAGGCAGAAAATAACAGCGGTTCAAATTATTAGTCTGCAAAACAAAAACTGATTTCAATGTTATTATTGATTTCAATGTAAAGTTTATTTAATGTAATATTTATTTAATGTAATTGTTTTATGGTTATATTAAAATATAAACATTAACTATATATAATAATTATTAAAATAGATTA
>DATESK010000102.1:0-2041 GCA_035270865.1 Clostridia bacterium
GGCTCTCAAAGTCGAAAAACTCTCTCCACTTTGTTTGTGAACGATTTTAACATTGTGAATAACAAATTAAAAAAAATAAAAATTTAGATAGGAGGCAAGAATATGGAAATTAAACCATTATTTGACAAAGTTGTTGTGAAATCAGTAGAAAGCACAGAAAAGACCGCAAGCGGCATTGTACTTCCAAGTTCAGCGCAGGAGAAACCGCAGCTGGCTGAAGTATTAGCGGTAGGCCCGGGCGGAATCATAGACGGCAAGGAAATTATTATGCAAGTCAAGGCAGGTGACAGAATTCTTTACTCAAAGTATGCAGGCAATGAATTCAAACTCGATGATAAAGAAGTTACAATCATTCGTCAAAGTGATATTTTGGCGTTAGTTTTATAGGAGGCAGATTATGGCTAAACAATTTAAGTACGGAGAAGATGCAAGAAAGGCTTTGGAAATTGGCGTTGACACTCTTGCAAATATCGTTAAAGTTACACTAGGACCCAAAGGACGCAATGTAGTTCTTGACAAAAAATTCGGGACTCCGCTTATCACAAATGACGGCGTTACCATCGCAAAAGAGGTAGAAGTCAAAGACCCTTTTGAAAATATGGGCGCTCAAATTATAAAGGAAGTTACCACAAAAACCAATGATGTTGCAGGTGACGGAACAACCACCGCCGCGGTGTTGGCTCAAGCTATCATTAAAGAAGGTTTGAAGAATGTGGCTGCAGGCGCAAATCCTATGATTTTGAAAAAAGGTATAGCTATAGCAACGGAAGTCGCTGTTGCGGAATTGAAAAAGATTTCAAAGCCTATCGTTAACAAAAATTCAATAGCACAAGTAGCTTCGATTTCAGCTAGCGATGAAGAAATCGGAAAACTTATCTCCGATGCTATGGAAATGGTCGGCAAAGACGGCGTTATCACCATTGACGAAGGCAAGACGATGACAACCGAACTCAATGTTGTTGAAGGTATGCAATTTGACCGCGGTTACGCTTCACCCTATCTTGTTACAAATATGGACAAAATGGAAGCAGAATTGGACAATCCCGCGATTTTAATCACTGATAAAAAGATAAGCAATATTCAAGAGTTACTGCCCGTACTTGAGCAAGTTCTAAAGAGTGGCAGAAAACTTCTTATAATTGCAGAGGACATTGAGGGCGAGGCTCTCACCACTCTTATCGTAAACAAACTCAAAGGAGTGTTCAACTGCTGCGCAGTCAAAGCCCCTGGTTTTGGCGACAGAAGAAAAGCAATGCTTGAAGATATAGCAATATTGACAGGCGGAACCGTTATCTCTTCAGATTTAGGACTTGAGCTTAAGAACGCAACAATGGATATGCTTGGAACCGCAAAGCTAGTTCGCGTTGACAAGGACAATACCACGATAGTTGACGGCGGAGGCGAAAAGGAAATTATCGCAGGCAGAGTTGCCTCAATCAAATCCCAAATTGCCGAAACGACAAGTGATTACGACAAGGAAAAGCTGTTAGAACGCCTTGCAAAGCTTGCTGGCGGTGTAGCTGTTATCGGTGTCGGAGCAGCAACAGAAATTGAGATGAAAGAACGCAAAATGCGTATAGAGGACGCGCTCGCCGCAACCCGTGCCGCAGTTGAAGAAGGAATTGTTCCTGGTGGCGGTGTCGCACTTTTGTCAGTAATATCTAATGTCAAAGAAGCTGTTGACAAACTTGACGGAGATGTAAAAACAGGCGGAAAAATCGTACTCCGCGCCCTTGAAGCTCCTATCCGTCAAATTGCAACAAACGCAGGCGTTGACGGTGGCGTTGTCGTCAATCAAATTCTTACAGCGAACAAACAAAACTATGGATATGACGCTCTAAAAAATATCTATTGCGATATGGTTGAAGCGGGAATTTTGGATCCTACAAAGGTCGCGCGCACAGCGCTTCAAAATTCAGCATCAGTTGCGGCAACCTTGCTGACAACCGAAGCCTTAATCACCGATATTCCTGAGCCTACACCAGCAATGCCCGCAGGCGGAATGGGCGGAGATATGTATTAAAATAATTTAATACTTTAA
>DATESK010000103.1:0-2972 GCA_035270865.1 Clostridia bacterium
ACATAAGTTTGTCAGCGAAGAGGCAATCAAGCTGCTTGGGATAAAAAACAGTAAATTGATTATTTGTCATCTTGGAAACGGTTCGTCCATATCCGCAGTAAAAGACGGAAAGTGCGTTGATACTTCAATGGGATTTACACCGCTCGAAGGGCTTGTTATGGGCACTCGTAGCGGAGACATCGACCCTGCCGCCGTAGATTATATGCGCATTAAACTTGGACTTAAAGCGGAAGATGTTGTGGATTTTCTAAACAAAAAGTGCGGAATGTACGGTATTAGCGAGCTTTCAAGCGACTGCCGTGATTTGACTTCCGCAGCAGAGGAAGGCAACAAAAAAGCGCAACTTGCGCTTGAGATGGTTGCCTATCGCGTAAAGAAATATGTGGGAAGCTACGCCGCAGTTTTGGGCGGAGTGGATGCAATAATTTTTACGGGCGGTATTGGCGAACATTCAGAGCTTATCCGCGGTCTTGTAATGGAAGATATGGAATACTTAGGTGTGGATTTTGATAAAGAGAAAAATTGCGAATATTGTGACGGCACTATGGAAATCTCAACGCCACAGTCTAAAGTCAAAGTTATTATTTTGCCCACCAACGAAGAACTTTCAATAGCCCGCGAAACAAAAGAACTTGTTGGCGAAATCTAAAAATAACGCAAATTTTGCCGACATTGACGAACTTTTTATTGTTCACGAGCAAAAAAAGTCAGTCGGCGAAAAATTATTGTGATTTGTAGTATTTTGTTTGACAAGCTTGCGTGTATATAATATAATGTGCAAGTTCAAGATTGATTAAAGAGTGGTTTATACCACTATGCAGGAGGATGCAAAATGGCAGTACCAAAAAGTAGAACTTCAAGAATGAAGAAACATTCCCGTTCGGCAAACTGGAAGCTTGACCCAAAGGGATTGATTGAATGCCCTCAATGCCACGAATTGAAAGCAAGCCATGTAATGTGCCCCAAGTGTGGATACTACAACGGCGAGTTGGTAAAGGCACCAAAACAAAAAACCGAGTAAATATTTGAAATCCTACGGGCAAGCATTGAGCTTGCCCATTTTTCTTTATAGACATAATTTGATGAATTAGGAGAAAAATGAAAATAGCAGTCGATGCTTTTGGCGGAGATAATGCACCGCAAGAAATAATATTAGGCGCAATTGACGCTCTCACGCAAGAAAAGGATTTTGAAATTGTTCTTTTTGGCGATGAGAATGTTATAAATTCTCAACTTGAAAATCTTGAATTTGACAAATCAAGAGTTTTGGTTGTAGATGCCAAAGAAATTATAACTAACGAAGAAAGTCCTACAACTGCAATTAAAACTAAAAAGAACTCCTCACTTGTCAAAGCGTTTGATTATCTTGTGGAAAATGAAGATGCCGATGCTTTAGTTTCGGCTGGCAGTACCGGCGCGGTTTTAACCGGCGCGTTTATGAAACTTGGGCGCATTAGGGGAATATCCCGTCCTGCGCTTGCGCCAATTCTTCCTACAATAAAAGGAAGCGGTGTAGTTTTATGCGATTGCGGCGCGAATGTAGATTGCAAACCTCAACAAATGCTTCACTTTGGCTTTATGGGTTCAGCGTTTTGTAGCGCAATGCTAGGAATTAAAAGTCCACGCATAGGACTTTTGTCCAACGGCGCAGAGGAACACAAGGGCAATGAACTCACAAAAGAGGCATTTTTATTGCTAAAGTCTAGCAGTTTGAATTTTGTGGGTAACTGTGAGGCACGAGATATTTTATCAGGCGAATACGATGTTGTTGTAGCTGACGGTTTCAACGGTAATATCGCATTGAAATCCGCAGAAGGAACTGCAAATGCAATTTTTACACTACTTAAAGGCAGTATAAAGGACGGCGGATTGCGTGCAAAACTTGGAGCAGGATTGTTACTTCCCGCACTCAAGGTTTTGAAAAAGAAAATGGATTACAACGAAAATGGCGGCGCGTGCTTTTTGGGTGTCAAAAAAGTAGTTGTCAAATCTCACGGCGCGTCAAAAGCTAAATCAATTTCCGCTTCAATTTTGCAGGCAGTACAGCTTGTAAAAGGCGGGGTTGTGGACAAAATTGCTGCATTTATAAATATCGAAAACAATACGATTCTTGACAAAGAAAATATCGTAGTAAATGAAAACAATACGGAAAACGGCGTAGTTTAGCGCTGTCGAAGTATAAATGAACGAAGAGTTGTGTAATGTTAGAAAATTATTCTCAAATTGAAAAAATTATAGGCTATGAATTTAAGAACATTGAATTTTTAGTGCAAGCCTTTACCCATAATTCCTATTCAACAACAAAGCACACAAAGAGCTATCAACAATTAGAATTTTTAGGGGATAGCATTTTAGATTTCGTTGTAGCAAAAATTTTGATTGAACGCTATCCCGAATTTCCCGAAGGTAAATTAACAAAACTTCGTGCACAAATCGTGTCAGAAGCGCCACTATCTGGCGCGACCACAAGACTTGGAATTGAAAAGTTTATGCTGCTTGGCAACAGCGAGAAAAAGCAAAATGTGAACGAACTTGCATCGGTCAAGGCGGATTTGTTTGAGTCGGTAGTCGGCGCAATTTACAGCGACAGCAACTCCATTGAATGTGCCGAAAAATTTGTTCAAGTTTTGTTAAATATTGAGATTGAGAACGCGAATGTTGAAGACAGTCAAGAACTGGACGCTAAGTCTAAAATTAATGAATATGCCCTTAAGCACGGGTACAGCATTGAATATGTTTTGAAAAAGAATAAAGGTCCTGACCACGCGCCGATATTCTCTTATTCCGTTTTGATTGACGGAAAGCAACGGGGAGTGGGTTCTGGGCATAATAAAAAAGAAGCTCAACAGTCTGCCGCAAAATCTGCGATTACAAAATTAAAAATTTAATTTACACTTTAAGCTATGGCTTTCAATTATAATTTTTTCAAAAAGCACTTGCTAAATTTGTAATGTTAAATCAGTATTATCTAT
>DATESK010000104.1:0-3276 GCA_035270865.1 Clostridia bacterium
TTGTTGTTGTCATATTCCACGCGACAAACAGCATAACGCTGACTGTCAAGCCTAGTGCCAGAATTTGAACCCCTCTGCGACTAGACTGCACGCGTGATAAGTTGAGCGTGGCTATTCTTAGAGATTTGTTGCATTTTTGGGTATGTCTTGTAATTTTTTCAAACAGCGTCAAAAACATAGGCGAGAACATTACAACCATAAGAATTAACACAATAAACGCAATGAGCGCGTAAACACCTGCGGTTGCGGTTTCAATCGTAAATTCAAAAAATAAACATACCGCAAGCAAAATTGACATAAAAATAAAGAGCGCGAGTTTTTGTTTATTATTTTCCTTTGAGGTAGCAAGAAGATTTTCGCGCACACTGCGCCTTCTTGCCAAAAACATAGGAATAGAACCTGCAAGCATCGTGACAATAATTCCTACCGTCATTGAAACAATCAGTTTCCAAAACGATATTGGTAACGTGATAGCAGAGCCTAATGTCCATTGAAGAAGTAACTTGAATATTACCACGGCAAACGCAATACCCAAAAGTGAACCTATAACTGCAAAAATAGCAGTTTCAACCGCAATAATTCCTGCAACTTGATTTTTTGTCGCGCCGATTGAAGTCATTTTTGAAATAAATGTGCGCTTGGATTTTTCATTTGTTGCAAAGAGCATCAAAATCGCAACGAGCGCGAGAAATATAACCGCGGCACCGACAATATTTACGGGAGCCGCCAAATTGCTTGATTTTCTGTCAATAGCAGTATTGTCAATCGATTTTTCAACTTTCATATTGTGATAATCAGGAATGGCCTTTATAGCTTCTATTGCGGAAGTCAACAAAACGCCGTCTTTCAACTTTATATAAATTTCGCTATACAATCCTCCCCACTCACTGCTAAAGAAACGCGTAACACCGCTGTTTATTCCAATAATTGTATACGGCGAATTTTTTGCAAACAAACCGCCGCCTTTTGCAATCGCGGCAACATAAAATGTTTTGGTTACATTCATCACCGTAATGGAAATTTCGCTGTTAAGGGATAGTCCCAACTCTTTTGCCGTGGTTTCCGACACCGCAACATTGTCATATCGTGCTGTCAAATTTTCAATACTGCCCTCAACAAATTCTATTTCGCTTATTGTTTCGATGCTGTCGCGGTCAAATCCGCGGAGATAGACATAATTGTCGCTTTCATCGTTTTCGTATATACCAAAGATGGACAGGGCGCCCACACAATATTCAAAATCATTTTGCAAATGGTTTAAGCTGTTTGTGTTCACAATTCGCGCGCCGTCAGAGCGGTAACTTATGGTTATATCGGAATTCCCCGAATTTGAAGTTTCCACTGCGTGCATATAACTTTGCACGGTGGAATTGTAAGACAAAACGCAGAACAAAATCGCCACGGCTAGAGCTATCACAAGTATCGTTGCGATTGCTTTGCCCGGCTTTTCTAATAAATTTCGCTCTCCAAGCTTTAGTATCATTCTGCGATTTTCCCGTCTACAATTTCCACAATACGCGATGCGTATTCCGCGTGAGGTTTTGAGTGTGTAACCATAACTAATGCAACATTTCTATCTTTGTTTATTTCCTTTAGCAATTCCATAACCTGCTTGCCCATTACCGTATCAAGACTACCTGTGGGTTCGTCTAAGAAAATTAGCGACGGTTCTATCGCAAGAGCGCGCGCAAGCGCAACTCTTTGCTGTTCTCCGCCCGATAATTCTTTGGGAAATTTCCTAACACAGTTTTCAATTCCTAGATAATCAATTAAGCCTTTAATTTTTTCTTCTTCATCCTTGAGATTTTTATTGTCCAAAAGCAAAGGCAGCATTATGTTTTCATAAGCCGTAAGGTTGGAAATCAAATTATCATACTGATAGACAAAGGAAAACTTTTGCCTGCGTAACTTAGCAAGTTCTTCATCGCTTATTGTATCAAGGTTTTGCCCGAACAATTCGACCTTGCCTTCGGTCGGCTTGTCCGCTCCCGAAAGTAGATAAAGCAGTGTGCTTTTTCCGCTTCCCGACTCACCTACTATCGCAACAAATTCGCCCTCTTCTACCTCAAGGTTGATTCCGCGTACAACTTCGGTTTTGATTTCGGCGCGCTCAAATGTCTTTTTTAAGTTTATAGCTTTTATCACATAGTTTTCCATAATTCACCTACTTAATTATATCATATATTCTACTACATTTTATAGACAATTACAATTACAAAAAAATCATAAATCTTGCACTTGAAATTTGTTTATGATACAATTATCACATATTTTTCCATTTCATTTTACCTTAGGAGTGTTATTATGCAAAACAAAATTACAACCAGAACTCCGCTGCTTAATGCAGACGGGACTTTGACACAAGATATAGGCTATGCCTATGAAATGATGTACGATTACGATAGAACTTTAATCACTTCTTCACAACTTAGAATCAAGGAATGGGATTTTTATCAATTCAATGACGATAAATTTGCAGTGCAAATGACAATCGGGCATTCTGGCTATGCGGGAACTTGCTCTTGCACAATGTTTGAATTTGCGACAGGTAACCGTTGGGAAAATATTGTACCCCTTATTCTTCCTATGAAAACGCTAAATCTTCCACCCCGCACCGATGTGGAACATACTGTCCGCTTTAAGAACAAAAATTTTGAAATGTTCTACGAAGTCAAAAACACTTCGCGCCGTCTTGTAGCTAAAGGAAAAAGTGTTGATATAGATGTAACGATGGAGCAACCGCATCGTGACGGAATGGTAATTGTAGTTCCTTTCGATAAACCACAGCAGTTTTACTTAAACCATAAAATCAACTGTATGCCAACAACAGGCAAAGTCAAAATCAAAGACAAAGAGGTTGAATTCAAAGATGCTATGGGACTTCTTGACTGGGGACGAGGAGTTTGGCCATATCGTCAACAATGGTGGTGGGGTAACGGCGGTACGATAATTGACGGCGTACCTTTCGGCTTCAATGTCGGTTGGGGCTTTGGAAATCCTACCACAACCGAAAATATGCTTTTCTATAATGGAAAAGGTTCAAAGCTCGAAGATGTCAAAGCAAATGTCGACACGAGCGATTATATGAAACCGTGGAAATTTTACTCTAGTGACGGACGCTTTGAAATGGACTTTACACCAACATACGACAACTACACAAATATGAATTTTATTATCGCTCATAATTATTGCCATCAAGTGTACGGCAAATTCAACGGCATTGCAAAACTTGATGACGGCAAGGTGATTGAAGTAAAAGATATGTTAGCGTTCTGC
>DATESK010000105.1:0-9682 GCA_035270865.1 Clostridia bacterium
GTTTTACCTGCTCCGTTGTTTCCGACTAATCCGTAGATTGAGCCTTCTTCAATGTTTAACGAAACATTGTCAACAACGGTGTTTTTTCCGTAATTTTTAGTAAGATTGATTGTTTTGATTGCTAACATATTCACCTTTTCCTAAATTTTTTGATTTTGGAGCGGACAACGAGAATCGGACTCGCAACCTCAGCTTGGGAAGCCGTGTTACAAGGGCAAATTTATAGATAAACACAGGGGATTAAAACGTTTGACACCGCTTGACACCACTTTTATTTTATAAAAATAAATTGCCAATAATTACAGACAACTGCAATATAACGCATTTCTATTTAATTGTCAATTACTTTGGATAACTGCTATTTATGGAATTTTATTGCCCTTTTACCTCTGTTTTTTAACTTAATTAAGTGCGATGTTTTTGTAGAGCTCTGAGCCATCTAACTGCTCCACCTTTTCAGCATGCCCTTAGCCCCTTAAGTTGTAAATGTGGATAACTATGTGGATAACTCATATACCATTACTAAACTGTCCTTATACTACACTTAAATCACTCTCAAATCATTATTTATACGTAAACTATAGAGTTATTCTATACTGTCCTTACTTTCTTAAAATCCTTAGACTGCTCCCTTACAGTAAAGTAAAAAAAATAATTGCTCGCTCCACCTCAACCGACCCTTGGTTTCTCTGCTTGCAATCCTCGGCTTGCGCCCGGTGATCCACCCATACTGAACAATCTTTATTTTATCGATGTCAACCGTACACGTTGACATATTCCCGCCATTTTTCGGATGCATCGGATAGCGCACTCCTGCCGTTATTTATATAGCGATACGGCGCATCTGCACACCGCTATTATTAAGTTGTTTATATTAACGCCGATTCGCACGGCGGATATTTATGTAGTCATATTTTTGTTGACAAAATCAAATTGTTTGCATATACTATAAATAGTCTCGTAAGAGATGTCTCGGCTGATGCCGTGCTAATTTAGGGAGCGGGGTAACTGCTCCCTTTTTTTATTTCCATTTTTCACGTCCCTTTAGTTTTCTGAGTTTATCTCTATTTTCCTCATGTTGGACACATTCTTTTTTTATTTTAGTAACATCCTTCTTTGACATATTATCTTTTTTATTTGCAGGTATAAATTTTTTACCTGTTTTAATCGGATTATTATCTTCGTCAGCTGTATATACAAATGGTCGATAGGTAGATTCTCCATTTTTATATTCTTTCAGCGGCGTGCCTTTTTTTGATTTAGTAAGTTTTACAATGGCGAGCTCATCGCTGCGGTTAGAATCAATTACAACTGATTTTCGATAGTTTCCGCCTTTTCCATTTTCATAACCTGGTATATACACATTCAGGCATACATACGCTACAAATTTATATATCCTTGGAGTACCTGACAAAGAACGGTCATCTTATATGGGACATGCCAGTACAGAAATAACTAATGATGTCTACACAACTTTGGATCCAACAGTTAAAGCGTCAGATATACGCGCGCTTTACGGGGATTTATACCCAAAATTTTGACACCGCTTCTGACACCGAAAAGCGCAAAAAAAGGTGTCAAACAGCAAAAAAACACAAATTAAAAAGCAAAAAAATAAAACCGCGAAAGCCTTATTTCAAAAGGTATTCCACGATTTTAAGTTGGAGCGGACAACGAGAATCGGACTCGCAACCTCAGCTTGGGAAGCTGATGTATTACCACTATACTATGTCCGCATTAAAAGTTATTACATAAAATTTAATGCTAATTAGCAACTATAATTGATAATTTGAAATAATTTGCGAGTATCATTTGCTATTTTTATTTTAATTTTTATATAATCTGCAAATGTTTCAACAACATAATAAAATTATAGACAATATAAAATGAATTTTAACAAAATTTCTTAGATGTGACAATTTCAAAATTAAGTCGCTATTGACTAAGGACTTGAAAAAGCGTATAATTATTCTATTAACAATCTGAAAATGAGGGTGTATGGAAAAGCAGACTGTCTCAATCGAACAAGAAACAAAATCCCCAAAACTTGGCGTAAAAAGCTGGATTGTAATTTGGGTGGCTGGCATAGCAGGACAGCTTTGCTGGAACATTGAAAATCAATGGTTTAATACCTTTGTTTATGCAAAAATTGCGCCTAATCCCTCTATTATCACTTGGATGGTTGCAGTAAGCGCGATAGTGTCGACACTTTCCACATTTATATCGGGAACGGGGAGCGACCGTCTTGGAAGAAGAAAACCGTTTATTGTAGTCGGCTATATTCTCTGGGGTGTGTTCACGATAGTGTTTGGCGTAACTGAATTTTTACCTATAAAGAATGTTTTGGCAATGGCGACAATGGTTATTGTGGCTGATGCTATTATGTCGTTTTTCGGTTCGCTTGGAAATGATGCAGGATTTAATCCGTGGACAACCGATATAACCAATGAAAGAAACCGTGGCGGACTTGGCGCGGTCATTGCCGTCCAACCTGTTCTTGCGACAATAATCGGTTCGCTAGGCGGTGGATTTATTATCGGAGCATTAGACTACATTTGGTTCTTCGTGATTATGGGAACCTTTGTTATTGGTGTTGGAATTTACTCAGCGTTTGCAGTAAAAGACAGCCCGAACCTAAAACCGAACAGAGATGAAAAGGGTTATTGGCATCAATTTGGACAGGCATTCAACTTCAAACTTCTTGCAAAAAATAAACTTCTGTTGATTGTGCTTTGCATATTTGCAATGTTCTTTATAAGCTTTAATGTTTATTTCCCGCATATGCTGAACCTCTTTATTTACACATATGGCTATGATACCGGAATGGCGGGAGTTCTCTTAGGTGTAGGACTTGTTGTCGCAATCCCGCTAACACTTATAGCAAGCAAATTTATCAATAAGCAAAAATTTGTTCCCGTTGCATCTGTCGCAGTTTTGCTCAATATTTTAGGACTGATTATTATGAGTCTGTCGAAGTTTGCAGGCAACAGAACAGCGCTCACTACCACTATTATTATAGCCACATTCTTTGTGGGCGGTGGATATATGGTGTTTTATCAAGCTCTAATGATATGGTGTAAAAACCTTTATCCCGAAGAACAAAGAGGACAGCTTGAGGGAGTGCGTTTATTTTTCTATGTTTGTATTCCGATGGTTCTAGGTCCTGCGATTGCAAATCCTGTTATTAAAAATTTAGGCAAACCCGTTACACTTTTGTATGACAATGTACCTATTGATGGATTTGCTCCCAGCATTGAACTGCTGTATGTTTCGATAGCTGTGGCGTTTTTGACATTCATTCCATTATATATTGCATACCGCTATCAAAAAAACCATCCTGAGGTAAAAAACGATGCTAAAACCGAAACGGAAACAGCATAGAATTTGATTTTATAGTTTTTTACAAGGCAATGGCATAGTATTTGATTTTATAGTTTTTCTACAACGGAAGCAGCATAAAATGTGATTTTATATGTTTTTTCCACACAAAATTGTATTCGGGCAAAATTTTCCATTCATATGTGAAAATTTTGCCTTTACTTATTTTTGAATATTTCAAAATTGCCAATAATCATTTGACTTTATTTTACAGAATTTATATAATTCTAATAATTTACTATATATAAGAGGACACTTAATGTACAAGCCGGTTGATACAAATTTGAATTTTGTCGATAGAGAAAAAGAAGTACTCGAATTTTGGAAACAAAATGAGATTATAGAAAAAAGCGCGAACCAAAATAACGGCGCGGAAATTTTTACATTTTATGACGGCCCGCCTACTGCAAACGGCAAGCCGCACATAGGTCATATTTTGACGCGTGTCATCAAGGACATAATTCCGCGATATAAGACAATGAAAGGCTACCATGTCATTAAAAAAGCAGGCTGGGACACTCACGGATTACCCGTGGAAATTGAAGTCGAAAAACTGCTCGGTATTGACGGCAAGCAGGAAATTGAAAAATACGGCATTGAACCGTTTATTAAAAAATGCAAGGAATCCGTTTGGAAATACAAGGGCGATTGGGAGCGTATGAGCGACCGCATTGGCTACTGGGCGGATATGAAAAATCCTTATATAACCTATGAGGACAACTACATTGAGTCGGAATGGTGGGCGATTAAAAAAATTGATGAAATGGGCTTGCTCTACAAAGGGCATAAAGTTGTACCGTACTGCCCCCGTTGCGGAACTGCTTTGTCTTCACACGAGGTAGCGCAAGGCTACAAAGATGTTGAAGAAAAGTCGATTTTTGTTAAATTTAAGGTTAGTGGCGAAGATAACGCTTTCTTTCTTGTTTGGACAACCACTCCGTGGACTCTGCCGTCAAATGTGGCGTTATGCGTCAATCCCGACAAAGAATACACAAAAATCAAGGTTGGAAGTGAATTTTACTATTTAGCGGACGCGCTTGTTGAAAGCCTGTTTACAGATTTTGAAAGAATAGAAACTGTTAATGGCAAACAGCTTGAAGGCAAGAAGTATGAACCACTGTTTGACTTTGCTAAAAATATAGAAGATAAAGCCTACTTTGTTACTTGCGACAACTATGTAACATTGACGGACGGTAGCGGAATTGTGCATATTGCGCCCGCTTTTGGCGAAGACGATGCTAAGGTTGGCAAAAATTATAATCTTCCGCTTGTTCAAATGGTCAATGAAAGAGGTCGCTTTATAGAAGGTTGCGGCGAACTTACAGGATTATTTGCAAAGGATGCCGATAAGCCTATTTGCGAGAATTTGAAAAGCAGGGGACTGCTGTTTAAGGAACACATGCACACGCACTCCTATCCGTTTTGCTGGAGATGCGACACTCCGTTGCTTTACTACGCCCGTTCAAGTTGGTTTATTGAAATGACCGCCGTAAAGGAAAAACTTGCGAAGAATAACGCTTCAGTCAACTGGATGCCACCCACAATAGGCACGGGGCGTATGGGCAACTTTATTGATAATGTTGTTGACTGGGGAATTTCACGCGAAAGATTTTGGGGTACACCGCTTCCTATCTGGGTATGCAATAAATGCGGAAAGCGCCATGTTGTTGGAAGTCGTGAGGAACTTAGAAACTTAGGACACTTAGATCACGATATCGAACTTCACAGACCGTATATAGACAATGTCAAGTGGGATTGCGAATGTGGCGGTACAATGGTGAGAACGCCTGAAGTGATGGACTGCTGGTTCGACAGCGGTTCAATGCCGTTTGCGCAATGGCACTATCCCTTTGAAAATAAAGAATTCTTTGAAACGGTATTTCCTGCCGATTTTATTAGCGAGGCAGTCGACCAAACAAGAGGGTGGTTTTATACCTTGCTTGCAATTTCCACATTGTTATTTGACCGCTCATCGTTTAAAAACTGCATAGTCTTAGGACTTGTCAATGATAAAAACGGCATAAAAATGTCAAAGCACAAGGGGAATGTCGTTGACCCTTGGACTGTGCTTGACAAGCAGGGAGCAGACGCGACAAGGTGGTATTTCTATACGACTTCCGCGCCCTGGTTACCCTCGCGTTTTTCGGGCGAAGCTATCAGCGAAACCCAGCGCAAGTTTATGGGCACGCTTTGGAATACCTATGCATTTTTTGTGTTATACGCGGATATTGACAACTTCAACCCGACAAAATTTAGACTTGAAGACCAAAAATTAAATATTATGGACAAGTGGATTTTGTCAGAGTTAAATTCCCTTGTGGACTTTGTGGATAAGGGCTTAAATGAGTACAAAATCACCGAAACTTCACGCAAGATTGGCGAATTTGTTGATGAGCTATCAAATTGGTATGTTAGACGCAGCCGTGAACGCTTTTGGGGCAGCGAAATGACCGACAGCAAAGCTGCCGCATACACAACACTTTACACTGTGCTTTCGACCTTATCAAAGGTGATAGCGCCGTTCACACCTTTTATTGCCGAAAATATTTATCAAAACATTGTTAGAAGTTTCGACAAAACCGTGGCGGAAAGCGTTCACCTTACCGCATTCCCGATATGCGATGAAAAGTATGTGGACAAAGACTTGGAACGCGGTATGGAAGATGTCCTAAAGGTTGTCGTGCTTGGGCGTTCTGCAAGGTCAAAGGCTAATTTGAAAAACCGTCAACCGCTCCGCAGTTTGCTCTACAACGGTAAAACGGAATTGAGCAGTGAACTTAAAGCCTTGGTTGAAGACGAACTCAATGTAAAAGATGTTATAATGTCCGACAGCAGTAACAGTTTTATGGAATATGAATTGAAACCGCAACTTAAAACCATAGGCCCTAAATACGGAAGTTTGCTAAACAGTATAAGAAAATTTTTGCAAACCACAGACACGGCCGCAGTTGTAAGCGCAATCAAAAACGGCGGAATTTTTAAGGCTGTGATAGACGGCAAAAATGTTGAATTTTCCGAAGACGATTTGCTTGTTTCCGCTGTGAATAAAACTGGATATTCTTCCGAAAGCGACGGCGAAACGACAGTAGTTTTGGCAACTGACCTTGATGATGAACTTATCGAAGAAGGGGTTTTACGCGAAATTATTTCAAAAATTCAAACGATGAGAAAGGACGCGGGCTTTGAAGTGGTTGACCATATAATTGTCGGCTACACCGCCTTAGGACTTGCAAAAACCGTTTTAGATAAGCGCGAATACCTTGCCGATGTTTTGGCTGACAGGGCGGTTGAGAACCTTGACGGATATCAAAAAGATTGGGACATAAACGGCGAGCAAGTTGTTCTTAGCGTAAAAAAAGTTTAAGTTTGACAAAGATTAGAAAAATAAATTACAAGTTGTGAAGCGCAATATTATTTGCAGATAAGCAAATTTTATTTGGCTAAACAACTGTGTTATAAAACCGAGGCAGAATGAGAGTAGCAAACGACTGGAAAAATTTTGAGGTTATCGCAACAGGGGGCGGCGAAAAACTTGAAAGGTGGGGAGAATATATTTTATTGCGCCCCGATCCGCAAGTTATTTGGAAATCCGAAAAACCTCTGCGTTCATACAAGGGAATTTCTGCGGTTTATGAAAGAAGTTCAACGGGAGGCGGACATTGGAATTATCTTTCTAAAGTCCCCGAAAGATTTACAATCGGTTGGCGTGATTTGAAATTCGAGTTGAAACTTATGGGTTTCAAACATACAGGACTTTTTCCCGAACAAGCTGTAAACTGGGCAAGAATGATAGAACTTATAAAGAGAGCAAACCGACCTGTTAGCGTTCTAAATTTGTTTGCATATACTGGCGGCGCAACTGTTGCGTGCCTATCTGCAGGCGCAAGCGTTTGCCATGTCGACGGCGCAAAAGCGATGGTGGACAGGGCAGCCGAAAATATAAAACTGTCGGGACTTGCAGATAAGCCCGTGCGATACATTATTGACGACTGCTTTAAGTTTTGTGCAAGGGAACTAAAACGCGGAAAAAAGTATGATGCAATAATATTAGATCCGCCTAGTTTTGGCAGAGGTCCAAACGGCGAAATGTGGAAAATCGAAGAAGGAATCGGCGAACTTGTCAGCCTTATTGGGCAACTTTTAAGCGATAAACCCTTGTTTGTTTGCCTAAACTCTTATACGACAGGACTTCAACCCGCGGTTATGAAAAATATACTTACATTATCATTGCCAAAGGGCGCGGTCATTGACTCCGATGAGATTGGACTGCCAACCAAAGAGGGACTTATACTTCCTCAAGGTTGTACGGCATTTGCTGAATTTAACTAAATTAGAATTTTACAATATATGCGACTTTTGCATGATAATAAAGGACACACATGAGAGAAGATATAAAAATTTTGTTTGAGGATAATCATATTTTGGTAGTATCAAAACCGCCTTTCATTCCCGTACAAGCTGACGACAGCGGAGATGAAGATTTGCTTAGCGCTCTAAAGCAATATTTGGTTGAAAAATATAACAAACCTGGCGATGCGTATTTGGGACTTGTTCACAGATTAGACCGTCCAACAGGCGGAGTTATGGTTTTTGCTAAGACCTCAAAGGCGGCTGCAAGACTTAGCGCGGCGATTGTTGAGGGCGAAATTGAAAAGCGCTATTTGACAATAGTGCACGGCGTACCCCGCGAAAATCGTAAAAAGTTAGTAAACTATCTTAAAAAGTATCCCGAACTAAACACCGTAAAGGTTGTACCTGAACTTACTGAAGGCGCAAAGTATGCAGAACTGGATTATATGGTGTTAGACACGAAAAATGATATGAGCCTTTTGCTTGTAAATCTAATTACAGGACGCAGTCATCAAATTAGAATACAAATGGCAACGCTAGGTCATTCGGTTGTCGGCGATTGCAGATACGGCAAAGATGAACAAACGAAACTTCCTTTAAGTTTGTGGGCTACCGAACTTAGGTTTGCGCACCCCGTGAGTGGAAAGCGTATGGTTTTCAAGGTTTATCCGCCAGAAGACTTGCCGTTTTGGAACTTGTTTGACATTGACCGTTTCCTTAAAATTTCCGTAAAAAATGATGCAACTCTCAATGTGGAAGAAACAAACATAGGAATTTATGATGATATAGTATAGGAGTAAAGAATGGAATTCATTGATAAAACTTTAGGCGAGATAATTGAACAGCTTGCGGTTGATTATCCAAACAACCTCGCTTTTAAGTTTCCCGCGAGAAACTATGAGAGAACTTGGAAGGAATTTGACAAAGAAACCGATGAAATAGCAAAAGGCTTTATGTCGCTTGGAATTAAAAAGGGCGACAAAGTGGCCATTTGGACAGGCAATACCCCCGAATGGGCGCTGACATTGTACTCCGCAACAAAAATCGGAGCAATACTTGTTACCGTGAACACGGCGTACAAAATCTTTGAACTTGAATATCTACTTAGACAATCGGATACAAAAGCGATGGTTATGATGAGCAGTTATAAAGATTCAAATTATATTGAAATTGTAAACAATCTTTTTCCCGAATTAAAAAATAGTGAAGGTGGAAAAGTTAAGTCCGCAGATATGCCCTTTATTGAGAGAATAATCTTTGGCGGTGCGGAAGAAACTCCTCAAGGAATGTTGGATTTTAAGAATTTGAAAGAGCTTGGAAAAGTCATAAGTGATGAAGTATTAAGAGCGGCAAAGGATGCGTGTGATAAGGATGATGTTATAAATTTGCAGTACACCTCAGGCACAACAGGTTTTCCTAAGGGTGTTATGCTGACGCATTACAATATAATTAACAACGGCAAAAGCATAGGCGATGGAATGAAATTAACCTCAAACGACAAACTTTGTGTATGCGTGCCGTTTTTCCATTGTTTTGGGCTTGTGCTTGCAATGATGGCAAGTATAACGCACGGCACTTCAATGGTGGGACTAGATTATAATCCCTTAAATGTTATGAGCGCGATATCAAATGAAAAGTGTACTGCAGTTCACGGCGTACCTACAATGTTTATTGCTATGCTTGAACATCCAAGGTTTAATGAATTCGACTTTTCACATTTGCGAACTGGAATTATGGCGGGTTCGCCTTGTCCTATTCAAGTTATGAGACAAGTTATATCGCAAATGAATTTACGCGATATGGTTATTGTTTTCGGACAAACTGAAGCATCACCCGGTTGCACGATGACAACGACTGAGGATAGCCTTGAAATGCGTGTTTCAACAGTAGGGAAGGCTTTCCCTGAAGTTGAATGTAAAATTATAAATGTTGAAACCGGCAAGGAAGCAAAAAT
>DATESK010000106.1:0-8819 GCA_035270865.1 Clostridia bacterium
ATTCAATATCTTACAAATGAAATAATGGTATTTACAAATAATTTTACTCATTTAGTATTAACGGAGTTGGAAATATTTTCCAACTCCAAGATATTAAAGGTTTGATGATACCAAAAGCCAAACTCTTATCAATAAATGAGATTGCATTAAACCTTAAAAAATGCTATAATGAGGGAGTGAAAATTATTGAATCCGAAAATTCAAAGGGCGTGTTTTCAGGCATTATTGCGGAGCTGAAAGCTAGGCTTAAAGAGGGTGGCGAGCATCTTGTTATTGTGCCCGACAGACTTTCTATGTCGGTGGAAAAAACCATACTCGAAAGGCTAAGCCTATCCGCTTCTTTTAACATCGAAATCGTAACCTTTACCCGCCTTGCAGAAAAGGTGCTTAAAGGAAAAATAAAACGCTGTCTTACTCCTGAAGGCTCTGTTATGATGCTTCAGCGTGTTATCGACCAAAACTCTGACAAACTGGTTTACTACCGCAAGTCCGCAAAAAAGCAGGGCTTCACACACGAATTTTATGCCGCGCTGACCTCTTTAAGAAACAGCGGAATAACTCCTCAACAACTTACTGCATCGCTTGAAAAGCTACCATACGCTGTGCGGGGAAAATTTCAAGATACCGCATTCTTGTACCAAACTTACCTTGAGGAATTAGGGAAAAATTATACGGATTCTTCAACAAGACTTGAAGCATTAGCTTTTGAACTTGAAAAAATATCAATTTTGCCAAAGCATATTTATCTAACCGATTTTTATGACTACAAAGCTCCCGAACTTAAAATTATAGAGCAATTAAACAGGTGCGCGCTCTCACTATCAATCGGTGTGGTGGTTGGCACATCAAACGAAAATGCAAGAATTTATCCAAATAACACTTTTCAAAAGCTAAAAAAAGTCGCGTCAAATTTCGGTAAACTTGAAGAAGTGCGTGCGCCATTTACGCTTTCCGCGCCATTACAGGCAATTTCAAACTGGCTTTATTCCTATGAACCGCCGAAAAAGATTTGGGCGGAGGGGGAAGTTGGACTGTCGCAAAGTCCGTTTATTGCGGATGAAGTTGAAAATATTGCTTTGCAAATTAAAAGAGCGGTGGAAGATGACGGTATGCGCTTCCGCGATTTTGGAATCGCCGTTCCAGATGTTGGGGAGTATGCGCCTTTTATAAAGTCGGTTTTCAAGCGCTTTAATATTCCGTTTTTCATTGATAAGCAGGAAATGCTCGTTGAGCAGGCAAAAGCAAGATTTTTGATTTCCGCGCTTAATGTTGTGGCAACAAGATTTTCTGCCGATGCCGTTTTGGAATTTGTTAAAAATCCGCTTTTTGAGCTTGAAGCATACGAATTTGAAAATTATGTGATTGCTTTTGGCATCGACCATACCCGTTTTTTATCGCCGTTTACACTAAAGTATACTGCAAACAGCAAAGACGATGAAAGGCGGAAAGAAGAAAATAGAGAAAATGCGGAAACGGTAAGGCTTAAACTTTGCGAAATGCTTGAAGGCATCACGGACGGCGAAATTTTTACCGCTGTTGAATATGTTTCTAAACTAAAAAGTTTAGAAAACAAATGTGAGAATGCGTGGAGATTATATTGCGAAAAGCTGTCGGCGCAAAGTTCCTTTTACGGCAAACTGCTTGAGCAAGTCGATAAAAAATTGAACTCTGTATTCGATGAGGTATGCGAAATTTTTGGCGGAATTTCATTTTCGATTTCGGATTTTTACAATATGTTCAAAACTGCCTTGTCAACGCTTAAAATTGCGCTTTTACCGCTTTATATTGATAGCGTGTTTGTGGGGAATTTGAGCGACAGCCGATATAACGATGTTGAAATATTGTTTGTTGCAGGCGCGGTAGAGGGTAAAATGCCCGTTTTGTCAAGCGGAGGCACACTTATAACCGACCGTGATGAGCAGGCGCTGGAAAAACAGGAAATTATTGTTTCGCCCTCAACGCGCAATAAAAATCTGCTGTCAATGTTTGAAATTGTGGAGCTTTTGAAAAAGCCTAAGCGTAAACTTTGCGTTTCATATCCTAATACGGGCGGAGACGGAACTTCGCAACGCCCGTCTTCGCTTATTATTCAATTATCCGATTTATTCACAGAAGATGAAGCAAAAAACATTCCGATTAAGTGCGAAAACACCTCGGATGTGGAGTTCAAACTTTTATATGATAAAAACAACCCTTCTCGCGCAAAAGATATGGCGTACAGACTTTGCAGTAAAGAAAATTGTTTTTTGGGTGTGCTTGATAAAGCGGTCGCTACTGCGCTTGATGTAATGTATATGCAGCCGTATGACGCGGCGTATGAATTTTTTTCAGCGGAGCAGAAAGCTTTAATTGATTCGCTTTACAAAGAAGTTGATTTAGTTTTCACTGGTGTGTTTGCAAAGGATAACCGCGCGGCGCATACAAGCGTAAGTCAACTTGAAAATTACTATCAATGCCCATACAGGCATTATTTCCAATACGGTTTGGAACTTAAGGTTCGTGAAGAATCAAAATTGTTAAATAATGAACAGGGTACGATTATTCACGCAGTCCTTGAGTTATTTTTCAAGTTGGGAACTGTCCCTAAAGAAAAAATCAAAAATCAAGTTGAAAGAATTTTTGATGAGGTCATATCCAGCGACCGTTTCCGCACTCTTGCAGAAAGTTCGGATTCAAAAGGGGTAATACGAAGACTTAGAGATGAATGCGTTAAGTTCTGCACGGAACTAAGCGAACAATTTGAAAGATCTCTATTTAGTCCGTTTTTGCTTGAAGCGAAATTTTCCGAAAAGTGGACGGAAAATGAGAATAAAACAAACCTTAGCGATGCCGTATTAAAACCTCTTGTGCTTGATGTGGACGGACAGAAGGTTAGCTTAGTAGGGAAGATAGACCGCGTTGACAAGTGGGAAGATTTTATAACCGTCATTGATTACAAATCCTTCAAAAATCCTAAGCTGGATTTCAAAAGCATTTACTATGGCGTAAAAATTCAACTTTATCTTTACCTTTTAGCGCTTAAAGGCAATTTCAAGGTCAAACCTGCGGGTGTGTTTTATCTGCCGATATTTTCAACTTATATAAAAGACGAAAGCAAAAATCGCTATGAGTTCAAAGGTCAAGTGCTAAAAGATGATGCTGTCCTTGGCGCTCTTGACAGTACTTTCTTTGAAAATCCAAGTAGCTCATATATTCCAGCAAAAATTAGTAAAGAGAAAGCGAGCGGAACGGATTGCGTGGACGATAAAGCGTTTGAAATGTTATCGCAAACAGCAAAAGCCGTAGCTGAAGAAGGGGTGCGGGAAATAAATTTAGGTTACATTGCCCCGCGACCGCTTGAAGGCGCTTGCGACTATTGTAGCTATAGCAATATTTGTGGATATAAAAATGAAAATGCGCGTAAATTGTCGAGTGTTTCACTTGCCGATTTGAGTAAAGATGAGAAAGCTCAAAACAACGAAGATTAAACTTTAGGTTTGATAATGATGAAGATTAAACTTTAGCAAGGAAGATTAAGTTAGTATAGACAAAGTGAAAAATAAAAAAGATGCAAAAAAATCTAGATGTAAAGAGTTTTACACTTTGTGCGGAAAAAACACGGGTAAACAGAGTAATGAGTAAAGAAATCAACAAAGAAATTAAATGGACTGACGACCAAAAGCGCGCCATATTTGATGACGGCAATATTTTGGTATCGGCGTCCGCAGGAAGCGGAAAAACTGCGGTTATGATTGAGCGCATAATGCGTTTGCTTTCCGAGGGCGTTCCGCTAAGCCGAATTTTAGTGGTTGTTTTTAACAATGCAAACGGACTTGAACTAAAGCAAAAAATAACCCAAAATTTGATTGAGAGAATAACTATAGCAGATGACCAAAAAAGGCAGTTCTACCGCAACTGCTTAGACGAATTGCCGTTTTCATCAATCGGCACAATAGATAGTTTTTGCTTATCTCTTGTAAGAGAAAATTTTGAATTACTTGGTACAACTCCAAACGCAGATATTGCAGATGAACCCGTATTAAAGAATTATTACAATATTGCAACAAAAGCTATGCTTGAGCATTTTGGCAAAAAGGGAGACGAGCAGTTTGACCGCTTAGTGTCGATGTTTGGCACGGGCAGAAATGAAGAAGGGTTGCTTAGCGTCATTTTGCGAATTCACGAGTTGAAATCTGTTCAACCCCACGGAGATGAGTTCTTGAGTGGTATTGAAAAGTCTTTTGAAAACCTTGAGGGCGGGAACTTTGCTGCTTTAATTTTAGAAAACGAAAAAGATATTGCAAAAAAGGTATCTACATACGCTTATAATTTGGAATGCAAGTTAAGAATTGACGAGCAGATAGGAAAAGCGGATTATCTTGCTTATATTGAAGGAGTATTGAACCGCATTGCGGACTGCAAAACGCTTAAAGACCTGTCGGACATTTATGCGGGATTCGAAGGTATGGCAAATATGCCGCGTTATACAAAGGGCGACAGAGAGTTGTCGGATATGGCGAAAGCCGTCAAAGAAAAATTTTCTAAGATTATGGAAGGGGGAAAGTCTAACTACAGCAACTACAATTTATTGCTTGACGCCCACAAACAAAACGAAGAATTTTTTGTGAAGATTGCAGAAGCTGTTAGAGTGTTTGAAAGTAATCTTGCCCAAGCAATGCAAAAGGACGAGAAATTCAGTTTTAATGATATTGAACACCTTGCTATAAAACTTTTGAGCAGCGACCAAGAGAGAATTAAAAAGCAGTTTGATTATATTTTTGTCGATGAATATCAAGACATAAACCCTATGCAGGAGTTTTTGATTAACTCGTTTATGGCCGAGAACAATGCTTTTATGGTGGGCGACACAAAGCAAAGTATTTACGGCTTTAGAATGGCAAATCCTAATATCTTTTTGGAAAGAATGGAACATTTTAGCAAGAATGAAGGCGGAAAGAATGTGCCGCTAAACCGCAATTTCCGCTCTTACGATGACATTCTTACTTTTGTAAACAATATTTTTGATGTCATTATGACGGTGGGAAGCTGTGGAATTGACTATAAATCTTCGGCGCGGTTTGAGATAGAGGAAAAGAGCGAGGCTGAAAATTTAATAAAAATAAACAGCGAACTTGAGAAGATAAATAGTTTTGAAAAGATAGAAGTTGAAATTGCTGCTGAGAGTGATATAGCAACATATGATGAGAATGAAAAAGCCGAATTTAATAGATATGAGAATGAAAAAGCCGAATTTAATAAATATGAGAACGGAAAATCAAGAGAAAGTGATATAGCAAAAGAAAATGATAAAGCAATACAAAGTGATAAGGTAATAGAAAGCGATAAGGCAGTAGAGAACGATAAGGCAATAGAGAACTTTGAAAGCGAAGCGGTGGCGCACAAAATTAGTAACTCTAATGTGAGCATACACCTTTTCCAAAAGCCCGAAACCGCGAAACAAAAAATAAACGGCGAAGTCTACAAACTTAAAGAACACGAAGATTTTGATGAGACAGAGAAAGCGGAAATAGCCGAAGGGAAATTTATTGCCGACAAAATTAAAGCGATAGTTGGCAAGGAGCAGCATCCTACCGAAGACAGAAAGTACGATTACGGCGATATTGCGGTGCTTTGCCGTTCCAAAGGCGTGGGAACTACAAGAGTTGTTGAAACTTTGCTTGCAAACGGTATACCGCTTGATAATTCATCGCTGGAAAAATCGGAATTTCCCGAACGGGAACTTATTGGATTGCTCAAAGTCATTGATAATCCCACTCCCGACATCGATTTTGCGGGCTTTTTGCTGTCATACTTTGGAAGGTTTGATGAGAATGATTTAGCGAAAATCCGTATTGCATATCCTTTGGGTTCAATGTATTCGGCTTGTTTAAGTTATGCAAATTCGGCGCAAAACATCGAAAATTCGGCAGACCAATTAGCGGAAAATAAACTAGCGGACAATAAGATGACTGAAAATAAACTAGAGAAAAATAAGGCGGGAAATAAGCTAGCGGAAAACCAAAGTATAGATATTAAGCTAGCACAAAGATTGAAAAATAAGTTTGAATTTATCGAAGATTACCGACTTAAGTCATCCTTTAAGAATGTACGCGAATTGCTTGAGGGCGCGGTTTTTGATACTGCCTACGATGCCTATCTGCTTGCAAAAGGCGGAGGGGAACTCGGCGGCGTTATGGAATTTTTAAGCGCGCTTGAGGGTAAGGATTACAACGAAAGCATACATAAGTTTTTGAAATCCTATTCCATTATTCAAACAACGAAAAAGAATGGCGGTGTGGCCTCAGGACATCTCAAAGTTGCTCTAAAAACAATTCATAAAAGTAAAGGATTGGAATTTCCTATTGTATTTTTAATCAATATTGAAAAGCAGTTTAGCAATAAATCAATAATGGGTGATTTACTCTTGGACAGCGGCGGAGAAGTCGGCATACTATACTTTGATGAAGGGAAGCGGATTAAAGCCGAAACAATCTCTCATATTGCGACAAAACTTGCTATCCGCAACCGAGAACGGCGGGAAGAAATGCGTCTCTTTTATGTTGCGTTGACGCGCGCTAAACACCGCTTGTATTTAACGGGTGTGTACTCCAAAAATTTTAGTGATAACGACCTGTCCGATGCAAATTCCTATTTGGAATTTATTGGCGAAGCGGTGAGAGCAGGCAGTCTTGATGAGAAATTGATTGAGGTTGTACCCTCGGATAATTCGCTGAAATCCAAAGTGGAACGCCGTGTCCCGATTTTTTCTCCACCTGATGAAAAATACTTAAATGAGATAAAAAAGCAATTTGAATATGAATATCCGTATGCGAAAGCGACCAAAGTTTCGCAAAAATTCAGCGTTACTGCATTAAGCAACGAAACATATCAAAACTATGACGGCGCGGTGGATTTGTTCAGCAATGACGAAGCTCTAGACCAAAGCGGAAAAGTGTTGCGTGGCGATAAGGCGATAGAAAAGGGCATAGCTTATCATAAAGTTATGGAAACGATAGATTATGAAAAATGTAGTGCGCAAGAAATTCGCGAGCATATCGCATCGCTTGTTTTAAGCAGGGAATTGTCCAAAGAAACGGCAGAACTTATTGATGTAAAAGAAATTGAGGATTGTTTACATTCCGACATTATTCGTCTTGCGTCAAAATCATTTGCAGAGCGTGAAAAACCCTTTATGATGTTAGTTCCGCTTTGCGAAATTTCCGATGATGAAAACAACAAAATTGTGGATGATAATGTGCTTGTGCAGGGCGTTATCGACCTCTTGATTTTTGGAGAGAATGAAGGCGAGCAGGTTATTATTGTAGACTTCAAAAACTCAGCGAAAAATGAAGTTGAACTTAGAAAAAGTTACGAAAAGCAACTTAAAATTTACAAAATGGCTGTTGAGCGCGCCATTTCCCGTAAAGTCGACAAACTTGCGCTATATTCGTTTGTAACAAGGAAGACGATTTTTATTTAACGGTAACAAATAATTTTTTGTTTAATGGTTACAAATATTTTATTCTAAATATTAGCAGTTGCAATTTTTTCGCTGTGTGCTATAATACTCTATATAATGGCATAAGGAGCGCGCAGGTGAATTTCCTTGATAAAATTTATCAAAGTTTAAGCAATTTAGGTAGCAAATTTCCGCCTGTTGACGCCACAATTTTGTATGTTATTTTGCTTTGCGGAGTTTTGGTTTTAGCCGCAATTTGCGGAGTATGTTATCTTTCTACCCCTTGCTTTAAGCTTGGACAATGGTCAAAAAAAATAACCAAATACCTTGCGGGGATTTCCGCCGTCAATTTGGGGAACAAAGACAGCTTTGTGGCTGAGTGCTTTGGGAACAAATGTCCCAAACTTTTGGTTTTAAGCTGGCAGTTGTTTGAAAGTGTTAATTACGGCTACCCAAGCGAATTTGTAAACGAAAAAAGCGTCTATGAAAAAGGAATAAAATCTTCAGCTTACCCGATGTTTTTATTTGGCACGCTTGCCGTTATTGTGATTGCTATCCTTGGCATTATGCTTGCAGGCGTTGCAAGCCTAAACGCACTCTTTATAGGAATATTGCTCGCGTTCGTTTTAGCGGCAGTTTTAGAAGTTTTGTTGTTCGTGTTATTTAGAGTTGTGCGAAAAAAGACTTACGCTTCATTTTGCGAAATGCAGGAAAATTTGGATGCGAAAGTTTTATTTCAAGATATGAAAGAACTTGTGGCGGACACTAAAGGTCTTTCCGCTATCGCCGATGAAATCGAAAAAATGGCAATCAATGTTCAAAAAACAGTCCTTCCCGAAATTGATGAAATAATTCTTGATAAACCCAAAGTTGAGGCTGTTGAAGAAGTTGCTGTTGAAAAGGTAGAAATTGATAATAGTGCAAAAATTATATTTAAGGCAAAAGAAGTTGAAAAAGTTGAAGTTCAAAATCTTTTAGTTGAAGATGTTCCTCAAAAAGCTGAAGCTGTTCAAAATTCTATAGCTGAAAATGTTCCAAGCATAAATGTTACTGCCGACATAGCCAACAATATTGTTGCCGCCGACATATCCGCAACTGAGTTAGACAAAACCGCAAATGTAGTTGAGCAAGTTGAAGAAACGGCGGAAGAAGTTGCAACAAAAGAAAATCCCGAAGAAATAGCAGAAGATGTAACAATAAAAGACCAGACCGAAGAAACCGCGAAAGAAGGTGTAATAAAAAACGCAGAAAATGCCGAAGATGCGGTTGAGCAGACAAAAGAAATAAAGGAATCAGTTGAAGAAGAGTTGAAAGCAAATGATAGCGATTCGAACTCGTCGATAAATTCGATTTAAGGAGCGTAAAATGTTTGGTAAGAAAA
>DATESK010000107.1:0-8291 GCA_035270865.1 Clostridia bacterium
AGATGAAAACTAAATTCGGCAATCAACTTGTTGCCGAAAAAGTTTCGGTGTCTGCTCCTACTAGACTTGACAGTATAAAGAGGTTTTTAGCGAGCGGACTTATCCACGGCTTGGGAAAAGTTACCGCAGAAGCCATTGTGGATATGTTCGGCGTTGATACACTGGAAAAAATTCGATATCCGCTTGAACTGCGTAAAGTGAAAGGAATTTCACTTCAAAAAGCAACGGAGTTCGGTTTGCAATATTCTAAGATTTTGAATATGCAAGATGTGATTATGTTCTTGCAGGATTTAGGATTGACAATAAAGATGTCGCTAAGAATTTATAAGGTATTCGGCGATAAAACCAAAAAACTTGTAACCGATAATCCTTATATTTTGATTGAGAGTATTGACGGAATAGGGTTTGCTAGCGCTGACAAAATTGCGGAAACTCTTGGTATAGAAAGAGATAGCGACAAAAGAATTTGTGCAGGCTTGATATATTTGCTTAAAGATAATGCATTAAAAGGCGGGAACACTTATCTTCCTGAAGAAGAACTCATTTTGCAATGCGGGAAATTATTACTGCTTGAGTCTGATGAACCTGAACGCAGAATCCGTGATAACATTGAAGATTTGGTTCTGCTTGGACAACTAAAAAGATTTGACACGGGCGAGCACACCGCAATAATGCTAATCACGCATTACATAGTGGAAAAGAGTATTGCGGTGAAGCTGAACGAATTAGCGAACGAATCTCTAAATTTCATTGTGGACGCTAATGCCGAGATAGCGAGATTTGAAAATGAAGCGAAAATCGAACTTCATATAAATCAAAGGCAGGCTGTAGTAAACGCTATCGAAAACGGCGTGGCAGTTGTAACGGGCGGTCCCGGAACGGGAAAAACTACAATCATAAAATGTATTTTGTCCGCTTTCAAGAATATGAAACAGCGAGTTGCGCTTTGCGCGCCCACAGGACGCGCGGCAAAACGGCTTTCCGAGGCGACAGACGAAGACGCGCGCACGATACACCGACTTTTGGACCTTGACTGGGGTGGCGGAGAGGGCGTTTTTGCTTATAACGAAATGAAAAAGCTACCGCTTGATGTGGTTATAGTTGATGAAGTCAGTATGGTGGACGAGTATGTATTTAATTCACTTTTGCGCGCATTAGAACACGGAACGAGGTTGGTTTTGGTGGGCGATAAGGATCAACTGCCGAGTGTGGGCGCAGGAAATATTTTGGCCGATGTAATTAGTTGCGGACATTTTTCCGTCAGCTTCCTAACTCAAATTTACCGTCAGTCGGAAGACAGCAGTATTGTTGTTTCGGCGCACGCTATAAATAACGGCGAGATGCCCGACTTAACAAATAAGTCCCGTGATTTTTTCTTTGAAGAAAAAGAGGGTGGCGAACAAATTCGGGATTCCGTTTTGGCGCTTTGCACAAAGCGGCTACCTGACTTTTTGAATATTGCGTCAAAGGATATCCAACTGCTATCTCCTATGAAGCGGGGATATGCAGGCGTTGAAAATTTGAATCGCGAAATGCAGAAAAAACTTAACCCACACGGACAGGGTAAAAAAGAAATGAAATTTGGCGACACGATTTTCCGCGAGGGCGACAAGGTGATGCAGATTGTCAACAACTACAAGCAGGAATGGACGCTGGAAACAGGCGGATATTTTCAGCGTGGCGTTGGCGTTTTTAATGGCGACACAGGATATCTTGAAAGCGTTAATATGCAAATTCAACAGTTTACCGTGCGTTTTGATGATGATAAAGTGGCAGTTTATGCATTAGGCGACTTGGAACAACTTGTGCTTGCCTATGCTGTTACAATACATAAAGCGCAGGGAAGTGAGTTTGATACCGTGGTTATTGCGCTTGATGCAAACTATATGTTGCTGACACGAAATCTGCTTTACACCGCAGTTACAAGGGCGAAAAATATGGTGGTTATTGTGGGCGCGAAAAAGACTTTACGGCTTATGATAAACAATAATCAAACCGCAAGGCGATATAGTCTTTTAACAAATTTAATAGATGCCGAGGTAAAAAAGCAAAGTGATTTCAATCAAACTTAAAGGGGTGTGGAATAGGTTTTTGAAGGTGCTTTTCCCTGAATGCGTAACTTGCGATTTATGCGGGGGCGAGCTTGTTGCTGACACGAGATATAATCTTTGTGGCAGTTGCACCGAAAAACTTCCTCTAAATTTCGGTAAAATTTGTTTGGTTTGCGGGACACCTCTTGCTGATGAAGGGGACTACTGCATACGCTGTCAAAACACCGAAAGCAAGTTTGAAAAAAACCGCTCACCGTTAGTTTACGAGGGTGAAGCGGCAAAACTTATTTTGATGCTGAAGTTTGGCGGAAAAAAATATCTTGCGGAAACTTTGTCCGCACTAATGGCGGATACTTTTGTCGAATATAATTTGTCTGCCGACATACTGGTTTTCGTGCCTATGACTGTAAAAGAGCAGAAAAAGAGGGGATTCAACCAATCCGAATTACTAGCGCGCGCAATAGGCAAAAGATTGAATATTGAAGTAGCGGAAGGACTGCTCAAAGTAAAAGATACTTCACTTCAAAAACAACTATCGGCAAGAGATAGAGCAAAAAACCTTGAAGATGCGTTTCTCAGTAATCCGCAACTTGTAAAAGGGAAATCCGTGGTGATAGTGGACGATGTCTTCACAACGGGAAGCACGGCAAACGAATGTGCGAAAGCGTTGTTAAAAGCCAAAGCAACGCGCGTTAATGTTTTAACCGCCGCCGTTACTAAGCAAAAAATATTGATGGAATAACTTGTATAATGAGAGTTCGTATAGTAAAATAGAAAATATTGTAAAATTGTTTTAACATAATGAGAACTTATATAAAGTAGTATAACAAAATTATCATATGAGGACTTATATAAAGTAGTTTAACAAAATAATCATATGAGAACTTATGTAAAGTAGTTTAACAAAATTATCATATGAGAACTTATGTAAAGTTGTATAGAGAATTATAACGCGATTTTGACAGCAGAGAGGTGAATTATGGGACTTTTTTCAAGTGAAAACGAAAGACAGATAAAAAAACTAAAAAAGACTGCCGACAAGGTGGAATTGCTTGCTGAAAAATATGCGGTAGTTAGCAATGAAGAACTTAAAGGTATGACGGACATTTTGAAGGCAAGACTGCAAAATGGTGAAAGTCTTGAACAAATTTTGCCCGAAGCCTTTGCTGTGGTGCGCGAAGCCTCTACCCGTGTTTTGAATATGCGGCATTACCCTGTGCAGATAATTGGTGGGATAGTACTTCATCAGGGCAGAATTGCAGAAATGGGAACAGGCGAAGGCAAAACACTTGTCGCTACGCTTCCCGCCTACTTGAATGCGCTTACAGGCAAAGGCGTACATATTGTTACCGTCAACGATTATCTTGCTAAGCGAGATGCACTATGGATGGGCAAAGTATACAAATTTTTGGGACTGACAGTTGGTGTAGTATATCCGCAAATGCCACAGGACGAAAAGAAAGCGGCATACAACAGCGATATAACATATTGCACAAATAACGAGTTAGGTTTTGATTTTCTCCGCGACAATATGGTTGTGAGAAAGCAAGACAAGGTTTTACGCGAATTGAACTTTGCGGTAATTGATGAAGTGGACAGTATTTTGATTGATGAAGCTAGAACGCCGCTCATAATTTCAGGCAAAGGCGGAAAATCAAGCGAACTATACAAGAGCGCGAATTCTTTTGCTAGAGGCTTGAAAGAAAGTGTGGATTTCATCATTGAAGAAAAGGAAAAGACTATAATGCTCACCGATGTAAGCACCGACGAGCAGGGCAAAGAAATTGCGGGCGGACTTGTTAAAGCCGAAAAATATTTTCATATTGACAACCTTTCGGACATTGACAACACCGAACTAAATCATCACATACAACAGGCTTTGAAAGCAAACTTCATAATGAAAAAAGACCGCGATTATATCGTGTCTGACGGTGAAGTGCTTATCGTTGATGAATTCACGGGGCGCGTGATGATAGGGCGTCGCTACTCAGACGGACTCCATCAAGCAATCGAGGCAAAAGAGGGCGTGCGTATTAACTCCGAAAACAAAACGCTTGCCACAATAACTTTCCAAAACTTCTTTAGAATGTACCCCAAAGTTTCGGGTATGACGGGAACTGCAAAAACTGAAGAGGAAGAATTTAGAGGAATTTACAAACTTGATGTTGTGGTTATTCCGCCAAACAAGCCTTCACAAAGAGTTGATGAACACGATCAAATTTACACAACCGCTAAAGGCAAGATAACTGCTATAATCGGGGATATTTTGGAAAAATACGAAAAAGGTCAGCCTGTTTTGGTTGGCACAATCAGCGTGGAGAAATCCGAAGAATTGTCGGAAATTCTCCGCCGCAAAAAGATTCCGCATAATGTGTTGAACGCAAAGCTTCACAAGCAAGAAGCTGAAATTATAGCACAGGCAGGTCGCTTTAAGGCGGTTACAATTGCCACGAATATGGCAGGCCGTGGAACGGATATTATGCTTGGCGGCAACCCTGACTATCAAGCAAAACACAAAATGGAAAGCGACGGCTATCCTCCCGAAATAATTGAGGCGGCAACTTCATTCGTCCAATCCGATAATGAGGAAATTATCAAAGCGAAAGCGGTCTATAATAGTTTGTATGCCGATTTCAAGGTTGTTTGCGACAAGGAAAAGGAAGAAGTTATTGCAGTTGGCGGACTTCATATTGTGGGCACGGAACGCCACGAAAGTCGCCGTATTGACAATCAGTTGCGAGGCAGAAGCGCACGACAAGGCGATGTAGGTAGTACGATTTTCTATATATCGCTTGAAGACGATGTGGCAAGAATTTTCGGTGGCGATAGACTTAAAGCAATCACCGATAGTTTCCACTTTGACGAAGACACGCCTATTGCAAACGGCATAATGACAAAGCAAATTGAAAAAGCGCAGCGTATGGTTGAAGGCAGAAACTACTCTATAAGAAAGCAAGTTTTGGCGTATGACGATGTTATGAATGCTCAGCGTGAGTCCATTTACGGTGAGCGTGGAAAGGTATTAAACGGCTTGGATATTCACGACCAAATTGTGGATATGTTTGATAGTTTGGCAGAAGAAATTGTGGGCTTTTATGCCGATTATAAAGTTGACATTGCCGAATGGGACTATGACGCATTTAACGCCGCGCTTGAGAAAAGGATGTTGCCACAAGGCACAAATCTTATGAATATTGAACTTTGCGATTGCTTTGATGTTTACAAGTTGAAAGAGGCAGTTTTATCGGTCGCAAAAGATAATTATGAGAAAAAGATAGAGGATGCAAAAGCGAACGGCATAGACTTCGGTGAAGTGGAACGCTTTATACTTCTTAAAACCGTTGACTCAAAATGGATGGACCATATTGACGCTATGGACGCGCTCCGCCGTGGAATAGGCTTGCGCGGCTACGGTCAGCGCGACCCCGTGATTGCCTACCGTGAGGAAGGTTGGGATATGTTCGATGATATGATAAGCAGAATACATTCCGAAACCGCAGCAATTCTTTTGAAAGTCAATGTCGAGAAGAAAGAAGAGGGCAGTCAAGAACTGCATATGCAAAACGCCGCCGCAAAAGCCAAACAGTCGGCCATATCCAAAAAGGAAGTGGGTAGAAACGAACCCTGTCCCTGCGGAAGCGGTTTGAAGTATAAAAACTGTTGCGGTAAGTGAAATAAACTAAAAACAAACAAATAAGTAAATAAGTAAAAGTAAATAAGTAAAAGCAAATAAGCAAATGAGCAAACAAGCAAACAAGCAAACAAGCAAGCAAGTAATAAGTAAATAAGGACTATATGCTAAATTTTCCAGAACTAAGAGATAAACTTGAAGAGCTAAAGAAATCTGTCGAGATTTCCCGCGAAGGCATCAACCCACAAAAGGTTGAAACGCGTATAGCCGAGCTTAAAGTTACCCTAAACGCGGAAGGGTTTTGGAATGATATTGAGGGTTCGCAAAAGGTATCCAAGGAATTAAAGATGCTGGAAAGTAAACTCGCGAAGTTTTCAAATTTGATAAAATTCATTGACGATGCCGCAGACACATTGGACATTTTGGAACTTGAAGATGATGAAAATGCGGAAGATGCGCTAGTAAAGCATATCGATAAACTTGAAGCGAACATCGAAAAGTTGCGTTTAGAAACCTTATTGTCGGGCAAGTATGACAACTTGAATGCGATTTTAACACTACACGCCGGTGCAGGTGGAACGGAAGCACAGGACTGGGCGAGTATGCTTTTTAGAATGTACTCTCGCTATCTTGAAAACAAGGAATACAAATGTACGGTGTTGGATAGTTTAAGCGGAGATGAAGCGGGATTTAAAACTATAACTTTTCTTGCGGAAGGTGAGAACGCCTATGGCTATCTTAAAGCGGAAAAGGGTGTTCATCGACTTGTGCGAATCTCGCCCTTTGATTCTAACAGCCGCCGCCATACCTCGTTTGCATCTCTAGAGGTTATGCCCGAAATCATTGATGATACAGAAATAGAAATTCGCTCCGAAGATTTGAAAGTGGATACCTACCGAAGCAGCGGCGCAGGCGGACAGCATGTCAACAAAACCGAAAGCGCTATCCGCATTACACATATGCCCACAGGTATTATTGTCGCTTGCCAAAACGAGCGCAGTCAAATTCAAAACCGCGAAGTCGCTATGCGTATGCTGCGAAGCAAACTAGTGGAGAAAAAAGAGCGCGATAGAATTGAAAACGAGCAGTCGTTGCAGGGCGAACTTAAGAAAATAGAGTGGGGTAGCCAAATCCGTTCTTATGTGTTTTGCCCCTATACAATGGTGAAAGACCACAGAACGAATTTTGAAACGGGCAATATTCAAGCGGTTATGGACGGCGACCTTGACGACTTTATAAATGAATATCTAAAAAAATCGAATGCTAATAGGTAGTACAAGATTGTAAACTTATATGTTCGTATTTATATATATCTAAAAAGTGCAAAACATATAGATTGACAAAACTAAATAGAAAAACAAACAAGATACAAAACAAGATACAAACTAAACTCAAACGGATAAAATGCAAAAAACAAATGAAAATCTAAATATTGAAAACCTGCGCGACAAGGAAAACCTTATCGTTTTAGCTATAGAAAGTTCTTGTGATGAAACGGCGTGCGCAATAGTGCGCGGTGGCAGAGAAATACTTTCAAATGTTGTGGCAACGCAGATTGAAATTCACCGCAGATTCGGTGGGGTTGTGCCTGAAGTCGCTTCCCGCAATCATATTTTGGCGATTGATAATGTTGTCAAGGAAGCAATCGAAAAGGCTAGAGTTACAGTTGCAGAAATAGACATTATTGCCGTAACATATGGCGCAGGACTGTTGGGCGCATTGCTCGTTGGTGTGAGTTATGCAAAGGGATTGGCTTATGCTTGGGGTAAACCTTTGGTTGCGGTCAGTCATATAAAGGGACACCTTGCGGCAAATTATTTGAATAGTGATTTGACTCCGCCATATCTTTGCCTTTTGGCAAGCGGAGGTCATACCGCGATTTTGAAAGTTGATGATTACGAAAAAGTGCAACTGCTTGGTTCAACACGCGATGATGCGGCAGGCGAGGCATTTGACAAGGTTGCAAGGATTTTGGGCTTGCCCTACCCCGGTGGCCCTGAAATAGAAAAGCTGGCAAAAGAGGGTAATGCGGTTATAAAGTTTCCCCGTCCAACTTTTAAGCAAAACGATGCGTTATATTTTTCTTACAGCGGACTGAAAACCGCAGTCATAAATTATGTTCACACCGCAGAGCAAAAAAATGAAGAAATAGTAAAGGCGGATATTGCCGCATCTTTTCAAACGGCAGCCGTTGAACAGATGTTTGAAATCACAATGCTAGCGGTAGAGCAAACTGGAATGAAAAAGGTTGCGATAGCAGGCGGCGTTTCGGCAAACGGCGCATTACGGCAGTTGTTTGATAGCGCAAAAACCAGCCGTGGATTGCAAATTTATTATCCGCCCATAAAGTTATGCACCGACAATGCGGCAATGATTGCGTCGGCGGGTTACTATATTGTTAGAAGCGGAGTTCCGTTTTCCGACCTAAGTTTAGACGCGAAGGCAACCGTTGCTCTCGGTAGCGACTAAGATTTTCAAAGAAAAAATGGTAGAAATTGTATTAAATGACTTATTTTTGGGAATTTTGTGATAAATCCCAAAAAATTTAATTTTTTTTCAATTTAATTTTCAATTTATTTGACAATAAAATACTTAGCTGATAATATGAT
>DATESK010000108.1:0-4989 GCA_035270865.1 Clostridia bacterium
GGGATATATGCTATCATTATCAAGAATGAAATAATACGCAAAAAGCATTCAATGAGGGTATTTTGAATTTTAACAAAATCGAAATTAGAGGCTTTAAGTCTTTTGCTGACAAGGTTACAATTGACTTTAAGGACGGCGTTACTGCAATTATTGGGCCTAACGGATGCGGGAAGTCTAATATTGCCGATGCTATTCGTTGGACACTCGGAGAACAGAGTGCTAAGTCTTTGCGCGGAAAAAATATGCAGGATGTCATTTTCAACGGCACAGAAACCCGCCATTCAACCTCTTACTGCGAAGTTTCATTATATTTTGATAACACAGACCACCAAGTATTTTCTAATATTGATTTTGATGAGGTTGTCATTACCCGAAAGCTTGATAGAAGCGGAAACAGTGAATATCAAATCAATAAAACCCGTTGCAGAATGAAAGATATTATCAATCTTATTCACGACACGGGCATAGGCAAGGAAGGCTATTCGATTATCGGACAGGGCAGAATTGACGAGATACTTTCGGCAAAACCAGATGACAGAAGACATATTTTTGAAGAAGCCGCAGGCATTTCTAAGTTCCGCTATCAACGAACCGAAGCCGAACACAAACTTGAAAAAACAATGAACAACCTTGCAATAGCTTCCGAGCGTATAAGCGAGATTGAACGACAGCTTGTTCCTCTAAGAAAACAAGCGGAAGCCACAAAAAAATATAATGATTTCCGCGACCAGTTGAAAACGCAGGAAGTCAATCTTTATATATATCAATATGAAAACAACGAGAGCGTAAAAACTAAGATTAAGGACAGATTGGCAAATGCCGCAAAGGAAGCCAGCCGCATTGAAACTGAATTTTCAGAGTGCGTGAGCGAGTATGACAAATGTATGCGCGATATGTCCTCGCTTGACGATGTCTCAAAAGAATACAATGCCGAACTTTTATCACTTCGCGTGGATGCCGAAAAGGTTGCCGGCGAGGGCAAAGTTTTTCAAGAGAGGCTTGCAAATCTTACCTCCGATGAGCGCCGACTTTCCGATGAATTAAAATCAATAGATATGCAACTTTATGTTCTTTCTAACCAAATTGCAAAGGCCAAAGAACAAAAGGAAGAAAAATCAAAAAAGTTTGTAGAACTGTCCGATGAACAGAAAAAAACCGAAGCATTAGTGGGAGAGTTGTCCCTTAGCCTAAGCGATGCCGAAAACCAATTAGAATCCAAAAGTAAGGATTATTATACATCTATCGAAGAACTTGCTAGTTTGAAATCCAATCTTTCATCATTCACGACTGAATGCGGAATTCAACAGGATAGAGCTAAAAATATTCAAGCTTTATTAAACCAAAAGAAACGGCACCTAGATGAAGAAACAACAGCATTAACTATTGCCGAGTCTAATTTTTCTTCTGCTAAAGAAAAAATGAGAAGCCTTGTTTCTGAGCATAACGAAATTATTTCAAACCGCGAAGAAGCAAAGGAAGCAGTTTTAGGTTACAACGAAGACATTCTTTCATTTAACACAAAGCTGGGTGTTATGGAAGGCAATTTGCGCTCCCTTATTTCGATAAAAGAAGATTATGCGGGCTATCAAGGCGCGGTTCAAGCGCTTATGAATGACGCTAAAGCCAATCAATTCGTTGCAAGCAAAATGTTGGGTGTGGTAGCCGAAATAATTGATGTTCCGACAGACTATATTGCCGCCGTAGAAAACGCGCTTGGCTCATCACTTCAAAATATAGTTTGCGAAACTGAAGAGGACGCAAGTTATCTTATTGATTATCTAAAACAAAAACGATATGGCAGAGCGACATTCCGTCCTATATCTGCTTGCCGTCCTAAGTCGTTAAATCCGCAAAACCGCGCGGCATTAAATGAAAGAGGGTGTTTGGGCTTAGTTTGCGACCTTATTTCCTATGACCATAAATTTGACAAAATAATGTCCGCACTTTTGGGCGACACAGTTATTGTCGATAATAAAACCACGGGAATCCGTTTGTTTAGAACCTACAATCAATCTTTTAGGATTGTTACGCTTGACGGTGATATATTCTCTCAAAACGGTTCTATGACGGGTGGTAGCCGTCGTAATGAAAAGAGCGGATTGCTTGAGCAGGAAAAAAATATTGCAATAGCAAAAGAAAACCTTGAAAAGTTGAAACTTAACCTTTCAAAGATTATGAATATGAGGGCGGAAAAGCAAAAGGAAATTCAGGAAAGCGAACATCACTTAACTGAGCTTGAAAGTAATTTGAGTGAAGTTAAGGTAAATTGCACTTTGTACGAAGAGCGCACAAAACTTGCAACGCAGAGTGTGGAAAAATTAAAAGTCGAAATCGCAGCGGATGCAGTTGACCTTGAAACAATTCAATCATCTGTCAAGGAACTAAACCAAAAAATTGATTCCATTGACAAACTTGAAAAGTATGTTGCGCAGAAGAAAGAAGAGTTAGGTTCAATCAGCCAAATTTCTAAAACCTCGTCTACTGATAAAAAGATTGAAAAAGAAAAGGAATTAAACCACCTTATGGAACTTCGCCTTGAAATTGCTACTCTTAAGGGAACTATTGACGGACTTGATGCCGAGATCTTCCGCGCACAACGCGAAGAAACAATGCTCAAGGAAACAAGCCTTGACACAAAGAGTGACCACTCATCAGTCACAGAGCGTATTGAAACACTCAAGAATGCTCCTCAACGCACGGATTTCACGCAAAAAGAAAAGGATAGAATTAAGTATCTTGAGCAAGAAATTGATGCTTTATCGGATAAGAAAACATATTATAATAGCCGCGTTTTAGAGCTTGATTCTTTGAGAAGCAAACTAAACGAAGAAAAGACCGCAGTTGCAGAGAAGCGAGTTCGCGATGAAGGAATGTTAGAGCGTGTAGATATTGAAATCCGCAGTATGCAAGAACATATTTTGGAAGATTATGATTTGACCTACACAAGCGCACTATCCTTGAAACTTGAAGAATTTAATTCAAGAGAATCACAAACACAAATCACCTCTCTAAAGAGAGAAATCACAAAACTTGGCGATGTCAACTTGCTTGCAATATCCGACTTACAGGAAATGGAAGAGCGGTTTTCAACCTTGAGCGAGGAACGCGATGATATTCAATCGGGCTACGATGATTTGAAAAAAATCATAGCAGAACTTACCGATGAAATGGTGATAAAATTTACTGATGCTTTTAACAAAATCAATGAGAATTTCCAACAAATTTTCAAGAAGCTGTTTGACGGCGGAAACGGTAAGTTGATTTTAGAAGCGCTTGAACCCGATTTGGAAGGCAAAACCATTGATCCGCTTGAAGCAGGTATCGAAATTTTTGCTCAACCTCCTGGTAAAAAACTACAACACATTTCGTTGCTATCTGGCGGTGAAAAAGCGCTTACCGCAATATCGATTTTGTTTGCTATACTACAACTTAAGCCTATGCCGTTCTGCGTGCTAGATGAAATTGAAGCCGCGCTTGATGACGCGAACGCTAATCTTTTCTCTGAACTGCTTAGAATGTTCAGCGACAAGACACAGTTCATTGTTATTACTCACCGCAAGCCTACGATGAGGAATGCGGATTCTATTTATGGTGTAACAATGCAAGAAAAGGGAATAACTAAGATTGTTCATGTTGAGTTTGAAGAAGCCATGAAACACATTGACGAACTTTCCGCATAGCAGTTAAAACTTTGTCAAATGGCAGAACAACAAGTTTAAGTGTGCAAAATCCAAGTATAAAGTGGTTGTTGCATAAATTGAATTTTTTTTGTAGTTTTAATTTTATTTAAGTTTTTGAAATTTTGTTATAAGACGAAAATTTTATTATAGTATAAAGGATATTATTGCACTATGGCGCGATACAAAAACGGACTTAAAAAAACAAAAGACAGTCTTGCAAAAAGACTGTTTTTAGCATTTTCCGCCCGCGCGCTAAATGATGATTTTTATGCCGAACTTGAGGAAGCATTGCTATCCGCTGATGTGGGAATTATTGCAACTCAAAATATTATAGAAAAATTAAAAGACGAAATTTATGCTCAAAAAATAAAATCTCCTGATATGGCAAAAGCACTACTAAAGCAGTTATTGATTGAAGCGGTTGACTTTGAAATTGAGGACTACAATTTTCCACTTGTAATTTTGCTGTCGGGTGTCAATGGTGTTGGGAAAACTACGGCAATAGGGAAACTTGCAAACAGATTCAAAAGCGAGGGCAAGACTGTCGTCATTGCGGCAGCTGATACTTTCCGTGCGGCGGCAAGTGAACAGCTTGAGGTTTGGGGCGAGCGGGCAGGGGTGCGAGTTGTGCGCCACGGTGAGGGTTCAGATCCTGCGGCAGTTGTTTTTGATGCAATATCATCTGCAAAAGCAAAAAATACGGATGTCGTTCTGATTGACACGGCAGGCAGACTTCATAACAAAAAAAATCTTATGGAAGAACTGAAGAAAATTTGCCGAGTGGTTGACCGCGAATTGCCTAATGCTGATTTTAGAAAGTATTTGGTCTTGGATGCTACGACAGGACAAAACGCTGTAGCGCAAGCAGAAATTTTTACTGAAGCGATAGAACTTGACGGCATAGTTTTGACAAAATTGGACGGCACGGCAAAGGGCGGTGTTGTTATTGCAATCGGCGAGGATGCCTCATTACCCGTTGTCTACATTGGAGTGGGAGAAAGAATGGAAGACCTCATTGATTTCAACGCAACTGAATTTATAAGCGATTTGCTTGAATAAAAATTGATGCGAAATTTGATATATAAAATATCTTTTTGTTTGTTTGTTGTGTTGCCGTAATTTCAAGTTTGTTATAAGAACTTATGAAAATTGGTTTTGTTATTTTGAAAGCAGTTTTTGATTTATAAGTTCAATAATTTGCTTGACAACGTAGTGTGAAAATTATATTATGGTGTAAAGGTCAAAACCTTTACGCCTTTTTTGTCAATATAAGTTGTGAATGTTATTTAGTTTGAATTTGATGTTAGGG
>DATESK010000109.1:0-2598 GCA_035270865.1 Clostridia bacterium
GTTTACCAAATAACATCGCAGGGCCGATAGGCTCAACCATAAGTTTTATTGCGTATTCTTCGCCTATTCCGTCCATATCTTCACGCACGCGCTCATCGCATTTATAAGCATAGCGGATACCCTTGCCAAGCAAACCCATTACTATGCCTGCAAGCGCCCGTTTCCCTGCTTTCCGTGGTTTTTTTTCGCTCATTTTAACTCCTTATACATATTTGCTTTCTATATTATAACGCAACGGACTGCAAAATTCAACTCAATATAATTATTAAATAGCATAATTTGTCAAAAGTAATTGTGTTGTCAAAATAGACAATAATGAAAATGATAAGTTAAAATCCACAAAAAATTTGGATTAACTAAAGAAAACTTTAATTAAAAAACCGCGGAACAATAATGTTAACAAGGCACTTAGGGTGCGACACATTATACACATTGGTTTCAGCCTTTGACGGGTTCGACAGCGGAAAAGCACGATAACTTTATATCTATAAACCGCGAGGGAAAAACCATCCTTGAATTCACGGAAAAAAATCTGAGCAAAGGCGAGGCGGATGCCCCTAGCTTCCCATTTTATCAAGACAAGCATATGTCGCAGGACGCAAATAAGAATTGTTACAGGAAATCCCAAAGAAAGTGTGACAATTAATTTACAATTTATACAAACGGAAATGTGTATTGACATGGCTATTTTAATATGATATTGTTAAATTATTGCAAATATTATGCTAGTAATTAAAAAATTCACAAGAGGGGGAATTTATGAAAAAGAGAGTAGCATTGATTTTGTTGACGATGGTGATTGTCGTGGTCGGTTGCCTGTCATTTTGCGGGTGTGATAAGGAGACTAAGATTTTTGGTGAAATTATCGGCGATGTTTCCGTTGAAAAAATTATTCAATACGAAATAGTGCAATATGATTCTGAAAACGACAAGTCAAATCCGGGGAAAGTGTATGTTATCTCAAAGGGCGATGCAGGCTTTAACGATGCGCTGAACGCTTTTACCAAAATAAATTGCACGATAGAAAATGAGCAGGTAATTTCTGCATCGTCATATTCAAACGGAGATATTGAGGCAACTATTCTTTGTTTGACTGACGGAAACGCAATTATTTATGGGGACGGTTCGGCAATTTATAGATATGATACACAAACGAATGAGCGCAGGTTATTAAAAGCCAATTTTTATTGTAACGAAACGCAGTATAATGATTTTTGCGGAAAAATGTCATTATCCTCTAATGTTGAAGAACGAAACAGTCTTGACGGATATTGGAAAGACAATATCAGCGCAGTTTCTCCTTTTACGGCTTTTAGGTCGTGGTTTGCCTGATATTTGTTTAAATACTTTTTAGTAAGAAATTAAAAGAAGCGCAATGTATTAAGGAAAGCCTTTCGACAAGCGGGAGGCTTTTTTTGGTAGAAAAATTAGATTGAAATCAGCTGAACAATAATGTTAACAAGGCACTTGCTATTATTTGGCATTGCTATTATAATAATATTTTAAGATATTAAGTTTGTACGGAGATAATAAATGGCGAAACGACTTACAGAGGATAAAAAAATTACAGATTTTTTTGCGTGTGATGTTTTCACCGAAGCGGTTATGCGCGAATATATGGCAAATGAAGACTACGAAGCTCTGCGTGAAGTCATCGAAAACGGCGGAGAGCTGGAAATGTCACTTGCCGATAAGGTTGCGAACGCAATGAAGGACTGGGCTATGTCAAAGGGCGCAACGCACTATACGCACTGGTTTCAGCCTTTGACGGGTTCGACAGCGGAAAAGCACGACAGCTTCATATCCATAAACCGCGAGGGTAAAACCATTCTTGAATTCACGGGTAAAAACCTGAGCAAGGGCGAAACGGATGCCTCAAGCTTCCCCTCGGGCGGCATACGCGCAACCTTTGAAGCGCGCGGCTACACCGTATGGGATGTAAATTCGCCTGCCTTTATTAAAAAATCTTTGGACGGCGCGGGAGTGCTTTGTATTCCAACCGCGTTCTGCTCCTACAACGGCGAGCTGTTGGACAAGAAAACACCCTTGCTCCGCTCGATGGCGGTACTGGATACCGAGGGCAGAAGATTGCTTAAAATTTTGGGAATTGACACAAAAAAGGTATTTGCGAATGTAGGCGGAGAGCAGGAGTATTTCTTAGTCGACAAGGCTATGTATCTCAAGCGCGCCGATCTTAAATTTACCGGTCGTACCCTTTTTGGCGCACCCGCGCCCAAAGGACAGGAAAAGAATGACCAGTATTACGCGAACATAAAAGAACGAGTGCAAAGTTTTATGGCAGACTTAAACGAAGAACTTTGGAAGCTGGGAATTACGGCAAAAACACAGCATAACGAGGCTGCGCCTTCTCAGCACGAGCTTGCCCCGATATATAATTCTGTCAACCTTGCGGTAGACCAAAATCAACTTATTATGGAAATGATGAAGAAAGTTGCAAATCATCATAACTTAACCTGCTTGCTTCACGAGAAGCCTTTTGCGGGCGTAAACGGAAGCGGAAAGCACAACAACTGGTCGCTCTCAACCGATGACGGAACAAACCTTTTAGAGCCGGGTAGTACGCCTGAAAGTAACCGT
>DATESK010000110.1:0-2087 GCA_035270865.1 Clostridia bacterium
GAACTTTAGTCTAGTTTTTCATAACTGTAATTTCTTAAATCCATAACGAAATTGCGGTCTGGAACATCGCTGTCATCAACCAAACCTTTAACCATACCACCAAATAATTGTTCAAAAAGGCAGTTGTCCGAGAAAAATACGCCCGAATATATTTTTCTTTCACCATTTACCGCATTTACATCCGCGACAGTTTCACTTTCAAAATACGGTACTAATTCCATATTCAGCAAAGTCCCCGCAACTTCTAGCAAACCCACTACTTCCCCTAAACTTTCCGCGGTGTCGGCGACTGTGGGAATAGCAATTAAACCGCCGAGCATTTCGTTTAGTTCGCCAATAATAGGCAACTGCAACAAATTGTGAAGTATGCGACTGTTCAAAAGTTCAAACTCGCCTTTTACCAAAAGTCTTGCGCAAGTAGCATTAAGCACTTCGGTTGATACAGTTTCAAAATTGTCCGAAAGGGTGAAAAATCCGTTGTCAATCGCACAAACAATCATCCCTTTTATTGTTGCGTCAATCATTTGCAAAAGCGATTCATTTCTTTGCGGACTTTCCTCTCCTACAAAGAATTGTTTCATTGCAGATGCTACTAAATCAGAGACATTATAATAACTGCTTGAAGGAAGTGTCGCGCCGTACTTTTCATATAGGGCTTCAACGCTGTTGCTTCCGCCCACAGATTTATAAAACGGTTTCGTAATAAAATCTACAAGCGCGGTTACGAATGTGTCAAATTTGGCAGGCGCTGTAACACCTTTGCCATATAACGCATCTGATAAAAAAGTCTTTATTGAATCGGAGGAAACTGTGTCTGCGATGAATTTTTTCAAATGCTCATAGGAATAGTTCTCAAGATTTGATACGACCGCATTCCTTTCTTCGGTAGCCAAATAGCTCGGCAAATAGCTCTCATTGACTCTTTCAAGTTTTAGCGTTTTCCCGACAACATAATTATCAGAAAACCGCAGCACCTTGTAAGAATTGTCGCCATGAATTAAACTTGAGGTCATAATGTCGAACATCGCCAAGACCTCGTTGCCTTCTTCATCCTCAGATTTTAGTTCGGCAATATTGTTTGCGTGGTTGTGTCCGCTAAGAACAAACTTAAGTCCTGCATCAGACAGTTGGTTCATAAGGGTTTTAGCTCTTGCGCTCGTCGCATTACCCATAAATTTTAACATAGAGCCTGCATCACCGAACATATTATCAATTGGCTTGTGCATCATCGCAATCGGGGTTTTACCCGCCGATATTGCATTTTCAACTTGTTGTTTTGCCCATTCGATAGTATTTAACTCTAAATCGACCGAGCAGTTGTCGATAACAATTAGTTGGTATTTTTCATTTAGGTCAGCCACATAATTTAAGCCGTTAACATTTATCGCTTCGGAATAGCCAAAATTGTTATATATGTTCCTAAATTGAGATGCAATCGTAACACCTTCTGGTCGCGGTTCGCCCACAATAGGATTATAAAAATCCGCAACACGGACGGGCTCGGCAGATGACTTCAAAAACTGCTTGCCCTCATATCCTTCCTCTTCCGACACATCGTGATTGCCCGGCGCGACAAAAATCTTTACACCTGTCTTTTCCACTTCCGTAAACAGCGCGGCAAGTTCGGTGTGGCTTACTAAATCGTGTCTATCGCACAAATCACCTGCAATTAAAATGTATTTAGTTCCGTTTGCGGTTATTTGGTCAATAGTGCTTTTTATTATAGCTCTTGAAACTGCAAAGGTTTTCGTGTCCGAAAACTTGCTCGGGAAGTTTTGAACACTTTCATCATCAAAAAGTGCAGGAGAAGTGTAGTGCGTATCTGCAAGAACTGCAACTTCTAACCGCGCTTCTTCATCAAAGGCCGAATCACGCATTGTGGTTGACTTATTGCACGCAGAAATTGCGGGCAAGAATGCGCATATTAACGCAAAAATCAATATATAACTGATAACTTTTTTTGACGATGTTTTCATAATAATTAGTTTACCAAAATCTCCCTAAAAAATCAATATAAAAATAATATTTATCTGTGTGTCCCAAAATTCAAATTGTTTGATATATATTTACTTTTTAATCACTTTTGC
>DATESK010000111.1:0-2407 GCA_035270865.1 Clostridia bacterium
CAAACAATTCTTTATTGTTAAATCCCATTCCGTCATCGCTAAAACCTTTTACGACTTTTGATAGAGCGGAAAATTTGACCAATTCTTCGCCCTTAAGTCCCATTGTTACTGATGCAAACGGATATACATGTACAATCGCATCGCGGTCAATAATTTCCTGTTCAACCGCAAGATTTTCAAGGCAGTCAGGAACGGGATTTAAGTTTGCCATTGCCATAACCGTTGTGATACCGCCCTTTGCCGCCGAGGATGTACCCGTAAGAATTGTTTCCTTTTCCTCAAATCCAGGTTCTCTCAAATGCCCGTGAACATCAACTGCGCCAGGGATAATCCAACAAGACGGCACAAGATAAACCTCTGCATCTGTTGCTTCAATATCGGGCTTCACTTCTATTATCTTTCCGCCTTCTATCAAAACATCTTTTTGTATAAGCTCGTTCTCCCCCTCAAGCACTAGCCCACCTTTCAATAAAATCACAGCTTTCCCTCCAAAACCATAGTTATAACCGCCATACGGACAAACACACCATTTGTCATTTGTTTGAATATTCTTGCCTTTTTGCACTCGGCAATTTCAGATGCAATTTCCACTCCGCGGTTGATTGGCGCGGGATGAATTATTATTGCATTCTCTTTCATAGCGGCTTCTCTTTCCACCGTCAAGCCGTATTCGCGGTGATAGTCCTCTTTTGTTATCTTCATACTTTCTTGATGTCTTTCAAACTGCACCCTAAGCAAATTTATAACATCGCACTTTGCTACCGCCTCATCCATAGTAAGATAGGGTGCGGTTGTATCGGCAAATTCTTCGGGTCCGCTGATAAAGACTTCCATTCCAAGTCGGCGCATAACCTCTGCGTTTCCGTGCGCAACACGCGAATGCGAAACATCGCCAACTATGCAGACTTTTAGCCCGTCAAAATGTCCGAATTCCTCATATATCGTCATCAAGTCTAAGAGAGTTTGAGTAGGATGATTGGAAGTTCCGTCCCCGCCGTTAAATACAGGAATATTTATGTTTTTAAGTTCGTCAAAATACGCGTCTTGAGTGTTACGGATAACGACTCCGTCAACCCCCAAACTTTCGAATGTTTTGACCGTATCGTAAAGTGATTCGCCCTTGCTGACTGATGAACCGTTCAAATTGAAACTTATAGGAGTAATGCCAAGTTTTAACATCGCCATTTGAAAACTATACTGCGTTCTCGTGGAATTTTCGTAAAACAGCGTTGCCATAATTTTGCCTGAATAATCAACCTTACGGCCGTTTTTGAATTCAAGAGCCGTGTTCAGTATTTCAAAAATTTTGTCGGTGGCAAGCGTCTTTAGCGTTAAAAGTCCTTTCATAAATGGTTCTCCTTTCGTATTTAACCAACTCTAGTTTACAAAAAAAAAGCACGGACTAGGTACCGTGCTTAGAAAACAACTATATTGTAAAAATAAACAAAGTGCCCACTATTTGTGGTCGGAATTTTTTCAATCATTAACTTTCCGAAAGCTCTTTTCATATCCTCTCTCTTTTGTTTTTACTATACTAGCAAATTTTAACTGTTTTGGCAAATGTTTTGACATAAAATTACTTTTTTTCCTTATACTTTTTTGTGAGGTTTGCAATAAATTTATTCGTGCGCGCCCGCTCTTTAACCTTGCCGTCAATGACCTCATAAACAGTATACATGCCTTTTCGAGCAATACTAGGCAACATTTTTTTCAAAACTATTGTGGATATCTTGAATGACAGAGTCAAGATTGCAAGTACTAAAGATATGATGATTGTTACCCAAGCGGCTATTCCGTTTACGCCCCGCATGCTTGCCGCGCTGAACATAACGGTTATTGTCATAATTATATAAAGCAAATTTGTTAGCGCTTTCAAAATACTTAGACCACTTTTGTAATCGTTAAGTAGCTTTTTCGTCTGCCGCAACCTTTTGTTATCTATCTTTTTTTCCGTGTTGTTATTTTGGTTGCTTCCTTCTTTTTGAAGTGATTGCAATTCGCTATTTTTGCTTACTTGTTGCAAATTGCTTTCGTTCTGTTGCGGGTTGCTATCACCGCTTGTTTGCGCAACAGAATTTTCCTCTTTGTCATTGAAATTTTGAACTTCAAATTTTTTCTTCGCAAATACGTTGCGTAAAGCTATTATTAAGACAAAAACAAAAATGTAAGCGCAAATTATACCTAGTAGAATATATATATATTTTGAGTTTCCCCACCTTGTTGCAACGGCAAAAATCATAAATCCCGTGCTAAAAAGAACAGAAATAATAGTCCATGCAAAAGATAGCTTTTCAAGCAGACCGATTTTGTTCTTCGCTTTGACAATAACGGAACTTTTTGTTGATTCTATTTGTTGCATTTTATAAATCCTAAGGTTTGTTGTTATACTATTTTGTTGATATGATTT
>DATESK010000112.1:0-3252 GCA_035270865.1 Clostridia bacterium
TTCAATCAATTTATCGATAAATTTTTTAATCTATTATTAAAAATAATTCGTAATATATTTCTAAAATTCCGATTATCTTCACTTATTATTTTTTTTCATCATTGTTGCGGATTTCTACTCTGCGGATTTTTCCGCTGACAGTCTTGGGAAGTTCCGTTACAAATTCAATTATGCGCGGATATTTGTAGGGCGCGGTTGCGGCCTTGACATGGTTTTGCAGTTCTTTTTTTAGTTCTTCGGATGCCGTGAATCCTTTAGCCAAAACGATTGTAGCCTTCACAATCTGTCCACGGAGCGGGTCGGGCGCGCCTGTGATTGCACATTCAAGCACCGCGGGATGTTCCATTAGCGCGCTTTCGACTTCAAAAGGTCCTATGCGATAGCCGCTTGATTTTATTATGTCGTCCTTTCTACCTACAAACCAAAACATTCCGTTCGCGTCCTTAAATGCAAGGTCGCCTGTGTGGTAGTATTTTCCGCCGCGCGCTGCTTTTGTGCGCTCGGGATCACCTTTATAATTGCAAACTAGTCCGCAGTAAGAGGCGGAGTTGAGAAGTGCTATTTCGCCCTGTTTCCCGTCTGCAACAACTTCTTCGTCATCGTCAATTATATCAATTTGATAAATTGGACTTGGCTTGCCAAGCGAACCCGGTATCGGCTTTACGCAACTAAACGCGCCGAGCAAAACTGTGGATTCGGTTTGCCCAAAACCTTCATAAATTTTTTGACCAGTTGACTCGTAAAATTGCTTGAAAATTTCGGGGTTTAAGGCTTCGCCTGCTGTGGTGCAATGAGTTAGGCAGGAAAAATTGTAGTTGGATAAATCTTCTTTGATTAAGAAACGGTAAATTGTGGGTGGCGCGCAAAATGTGGTAATGTTGTAACGCTCAATAAGCGGCAAAATGTCGGTGGGTGTGAAGCGACCGTTGTAGTCATAGGCAAAAATTGCAGTTCCACCAATCCATTGTCCGTAAATCTTTCCCCAGCTTGCCTTTGCCCAGCCAGTTTCTGCCATAGTGAAATGTAGTCCGTCATCGACTACGCATTGCCAGTATTTTGCGGTCACGATATGTCCCAGCGGATAAGTGAAATTATGCTCCACCATTTTGGGCATTCCTGTCGTGCCTGATGTGAAGTAACATAACATCGAATCATTATTTTGCGGACGGGGACAGCCTTTTGGAAATTCTCCTTGAGCGCTTTCAAGTTCGGCATCAAATGAGTTAAATCCATCTACCTTTGTGGTATATAGACACTCTTTAAGCGTTGTGCAATCGGGAAGAGCTTGAGCTATATGTTCAATGACATCTTCTTCTGAGGTTGCAAACAAAAGTTTTGCGTTTGAACAATTCAAGCGGTAGGAAATATCCTTTGGAGTAAGCAAATGTGTGGCGGGAATAATGACAACGCCAAGTTTGTGGCAGGCAACCGTCAAAACCCAGTATTCCCAGCGGCGGTTGAGCATTGTCATAATGTAGTCGCCGTGTTTTACACCGCGATTAACCATTAAGTTTGCCGCCTTATTTGACAAAGTTGATAATTCTGCAAAAGTAATAATTTTCTCTTCCCCTGCGCTATTGCACCATACAAGCGCGCGCTTGTTCGGCGCAAGATAAGCATATTCGTCAACAATATCAAAACCAAAATTAAAATTTTCGGGGATGTTAATTTTTAATCCGCGAAAATCCTCATAAGTTTCAAATTCAGTTTTATTCAAGAAGTTTTTTAGAAAATTCATAAAACACCTGCGCGTTCAATCTTTTTAACTTAAATTATAATAGCACAAATATCCTGTTTTGTGTAGTGTATTGAGCAAATTTATTGATTTCAAGTTTATATTGTGGTATAATTGTCAAACAAATGTATAAATAATATATTTTATCTAAGTTGGTAAAATAAACAGAGGAATTATGCTTAATGAAAGAACAGCTAAAGTACTTGATATAATTCAGGATTTTTGCGTTGAACCTGATGCGTTCAAAGTTTTGGACGCTGAAGATATTCTCGCAAAACTTCCCCAAGAAATGCCGATGACAAAAACTGAATTGTCTAACGCAATAAAGGAATTGAAGGAACGCGAACTTGTCAAAGTGAAGTATTTTACACTTGACGAGTATGTTTTGTCCGCCTCACCGCGTGCGAAAATCGAGCAGGAAAAGCGGCAAGAAGAAACCAAGGTTGAAGCGGCAATCGCATCAGGTCTAATATCACCAGTTACGGGCAAAGAGTATGGCAAAAAAAGGAAATCGGCACCTTTAAAGGGCAGTTTTCTAGGAGCATTTTTGGGTTCTTTGCTTGGCGGCGGAGTTATTATGGCGGTTTATATTTTACTGCAAATGTTCGTTTTGTAAAAACTCAACTCACTTTTATGAAGCGACTTTTTGAAATATAACAACAATTTTGAGAATAATCAAAAAAGTGGCTTGAAAAATCAGGTGAATAAAAGGATGGTTAAAAGCAAATAAGGCGGCTGTCAAAAATTAAAGCTTTGGCTTTGTAGGCAGGAATAAATTATGGCACTTGAAAAACAGAATGTTTTGACAAAAAAAGAAAAAGCGTTGATGTATTATATCTACAATCAAGCGGTGAAAAGCGACGGAGTATGTCTTCTTCGCCCAGTTGATATTTTCGCCAATCTATCTTTAGATTTGGATTTTGAACAAAACGAACTTGATTCCACGCTTAAAGCATTAGAGCTTGACGACTATTTTGATGTTACTTATTCCGACAAAAAAGGCGAATTTTTTTATTGTATCAATTTGCATCATAAGGGACTTGCATTCGCACGCGTTGAGAGAGCGTTTCGCTCAAATTTGAAGTTCAAAATTCTGCTTGCACTAATAACAGCTTTGATAACCGTTACGGCAACTTGGGGAATTCGCCTGCTTTTGAACGCAATTGGCGTTTGGAAGTAATAAATTTTTATGAAAAAGTTTCAATTAGAGTCAAGTTTTAAGCCATGCGGCGACCAGCCACAAGCAATTGAACAGCTTGTTGAGGGTGTAAATGACGGTTTGCGTACTCAAGTACTTTTGGGAGTTACGGGAAGCGGCAAGACTTTTACTATGGCGAATGTCATAGAAAGAATTCAGCGGCCCGCGCTTGTTATAGCGCACAATAAAACACTTGCGGCGCAACTATGCAATGAATTTAGAGAATTTTTTCCAAAAAACAGAGTAGAATTTTTTGTCAGCTATTACGACTACTATCAGCCTGAGGCGTACATTCCCCGTTCCGACACTTATATTGAAA
>DATESK010000113.1:0-5084 GCA_035270865.1 Clostridia bacterium
GGACGGAACACTTGTAAAGCGAATCGCTTATGAAGTTTCGGTAGGCAAAATTTCCGAGGAAAACGCAGAAGCGGAAACGGATGCCGAAAATGATGCCAAAAATGATGCCGAAAATGAAGCTGAAGATACTAATCTTTGGATGACAGCAGTAAATCAATAGACTATCAAGCGGTATGCTTAAAATTTGAATTTATAAAATAGTCAAGTTGATTGAATTAAATTTATAAAAATGGCGCCCCTCACCGCCATTTTTTTGTTTACTTGGCGCAATAATTTTTTCTCTTGCAATTATAACGGTTTTGCACTATAATAACTTATGAAATCTAAGCATTATGTTTTATCATTATGCTTTGTTTTTTGTATTATTAAATCCCACAGGAGAAATTATGGAATTAAAAAATTACCAGTTCAAAGTAGTATACTCAGTTGACGGAACAAAGTACACGGCAAAAGCTGACGATAAGTTTGTTAAACTTAAAAATTCCGCTGACAGCGCAAATAAACTTAAAATTTCAATTATTCCCGCAGTAAAGGGCATTAAACTAATTTCAGTTGCACTAAGCTACAAGCACGATTTTGGCGCAAATGAAAAGTTCTTTGTCAATGGTTATCAATCGTGGACGACAAGCCGTGAATACGACAAAGACGACAAGCAGAAAGGGTTGAATTTCCCATGTAATGCAATCCCGCTTGCCCGCACTTTTGCCTCATCGTCTGGAGATTATGACTTCACGCGCTATGGCGGAAAGGGTTATTTCCACAGCTTTACATATACTTATTTAAGAAATGACGATAAATTTACACTCATAGGCTCTATGAGCGAAAAAATGGCATATACGATTATATACGCCGATATGAAAAAAGGCGTATTGTTGCTTGAAAAGGATGTTGAAGGTTTGACAATAGATGATGAATATTTGCTTTATGATATTGAGTCATTTGATGGCGGATATGATGAAGTGTTCGACAAATATTTTGCCGCTATGAACATCAAAAAGCCACGCGTTCCGCACCTTGCAGGCTACACAAGCTGGTACAATTATTTCCAAAAAATAAACGAAGAAATTATTCTCCGCGACCTTGAGGGAATTACGGCAGAAGGCAATAAGGATATAAATATTTTCCAAATTGATGACGGAAGTGAAACAATGGTCGGCGACTGGCACAATATTGATCCTGTTAAGTTTCCTAATGGTCTTAAACCAATTGTGGAAAAAATACACGAGAAGAAATTGCTTGCCGGATTATGGCTTGCGCCGTTTTCCGCTCAATTCAAAGCTAAGGTTGTGGAAGAACACCCCGAATGGCTTGTAAAAAAGCCGAACGGCAAAAATCTTATCGGCGGTTTTGCTTGGAACGGTTTTTATGTTTTGGATTTCTATCTGCCCGAAGTTAGGGAATATATCAAAGGCTTTTTTAATGAAGTTTTTGATGACTGGGGCTTTGATATGGTTAAGCTCGATTTCTTGTACTCAATCTGCATACAGCCACGCAATAACAAGACGCGCGGAACGATTATGTGCGAGGCTATGGAATTCCTTAGGGAATGTTGCCACGACAAGCTGATTTTAGGCTGTGGCGTGCCGCTTGGCCCGTCATTTGGTATTGTGGATGCCTGCCGTATCAGTTGTGATGTTGAGCTTTCGTTTAAGGATAAATATTATGTTAAAATTACAAATCAAGAGGTTATATCGGCGCGGCTTGCGATGAATAACAGTATTTTCCGCCGTCATCTTAGCGGCAGAGCGTTCATAAACGATCCTGATGTGTTCTTCCTCCGCGATGACGGAGCGCATCTTGCTAAATTTAGCTGGGAACAAAAGTTGTTGCTTGCAAAAATTAACCATATGTTTGGCAATGTGCTTTTTGTGTCAGATAATGTTGGAGCATATGATGAGAAGAAACTTGCGGTTTTAAGAGAGAGTTTGAAAAAGTTTAATGGAAAGGTTTTACGCGCAGGATATATTGACAAAAATACTATTGAAATTGTTTGGGTAGAAAACAAAATTACCTATACACTTGTTTATGATATTTTGACGGGCGTAAATTCTGTAACTGAAGCAAAATAATAGTAGTCTGATGATTGCAATAATTTCTCGCGGTAAAATCTGCAAATGTTTGATTATTTAATCAGCAAAAAGACTGGACAACAATGAATATTGAAAAACTTAAGCAAAATCTAGATTTAGTGAAAAAAGCTATTGCAGACACGGGCGCAAAAGATGTGCAGATTGTTGCGGCAACAAAAACGCAAACAATAGAAACCATAGATATGCTTCACTCTCTTGACGCTTCCATAATTTTTGGCGAAAACCGAGTGCAGGAAATGTGTCTTAAGTTTAATCCTAAATATTCTTGGCATTTTATCGGGCAGTTGCAATCTAATAAGGTCAAAGATGTTATTGACAAGGTTGAGCTAATTCATTCGTTAGACAGGTTGAGTTTGGCGCAAGAACTTGAAAAACAAGCGGAAAAACACGGGAAATTTATATTTACACTTATTGAAATCAACATAGGAAACGAATTGTCAAAGGGTGGAATTGAAGAGGGCGAACTAAACGAATTTGCAAAACAGTTAACGGACTTTTCTAATATCAAGGTTGAGGGCATAATGAGTGTTGCGCCTTCAAATTTAACTGGCGATAAGTTAAACGATTGCTTCAAAAAATTGCAAGAGATGTTTCTGTCCTTGAAGGGCTTTAATGCTCCTAATTTTGATGTTAAGACCTTGTCCGCTGGAATGTCGCACGACTTTGTTTCTGCCGTTAAGTACGGCGCTAATATGGTTAGGTTAGGAACTGCGCTATTCGGCGAAAGAATTTAGTTTTTCGTTAAATTTGTTGGCAGAAAACTAAGTTGTATTACAAATGATATAGTGGAATACAACAAATAATCAAGTGGTATTACAAATAGTGAAGTTGTATTACAAAAATAGTCAAAGTTGTATGACTACAAAGTAAATGTATAGTATTAAAATAAATAAAACAAATTGAAAACAAATTGAACTTGTATTTAGGACGGAATTTTGCGGTGATATCCGCTGTGGTGGTATATGTACGATAACGGAAACAGGTATGACAGGAAGCCAGATGACGGCTTTGAAAGAAGTTCGCGCAGAGATGAACGGGGATATGACCCTCGCGATAGCTTTGGCGCGGGGAATTCGGGCTCAAGGCGTTTCCGCTCAGAACAGCCTTCTAAATCAAAAAGCGTGAGAGGATTTTTTGGCGCAACGCGCAGCGAACAACAAGCTTCGAGCGGCGATTCCTCAAATGTTGTCATCTATTCTCCGTCTACTTTTGATGATGTGCAGGCGCTTATTGACTATTTGAAGCGCAGAGAACAGGTTATTGTGGACTTTTCGGGCATTGACCAAACCGCAGTTTACCGCATAATGGACTTTATGAGTGGCGCAATTTATGCGCTTAACGGTAGCATACAACAAATCACGCGCAATATATTTTTATTTGCGCCAGCGGGCGTTACAATCACCGTGCCGCCGCAATTTAATGGTAGACGCTAATGCTTTTTTTTCTAATTGAAATTTTAATTGTCGGAGGCATTATCGCTATAGATTTGACGACAAAATGGGCAGCGACAAATTTTCTTTTCGCTCAACCTTTTCATCAAGCGGATTTAATTAAGGGTTTTATAGATTTGAAATACACGGAAAACACAGGCGCAAGCTGGGGTATTTTCCAAGACAAAACCCTTGTGTTGACGATATTCACCGGTATAGCTTTAGGAATTTTGCTAATTGTGCTTATTGTCCGCGCAAAACGCGACAGAAAGTTGCTTAGAATTCCGCTTTTACTTATATTTGCTGGTGGCGTTGGCAATCTTATTGACCGTATATGTTTTGGTTATGTGCGTGATTTTTTGCGTTTCACTTTTATTGATTTTCCCATATTTAATTTAGCGGACAGCTCAATTACGATTGGCGCAGCGTTGCTTATCCTTGCGCTTATTATTGAAATAATAAATGACGGCAAAAAAGCGAAAGCCGAATTAGTTGGAATTTCGGATAATGCAATAGGAATAAAGAAATCTCTTGAATCAAATGATGAAAATATATTGGATAATGATAATAAAATCCAAAGTGATATTAAAAGCGATGTTGAAAGTGGCAAGGAAAGCGAAAACGATATTACAAGTGAAAAAGTACAAGATAATGCTAGTGAAAGAAAAATAAAAGTCGAAGACTAGATACAACAAAAAACCTAAAATAAATAGTTGAAGAATACTAAATTGATTAAGTAAACAAACAGTATAAAGGCTTATTGATAAATATCATATTAGATAATTCAGAGAACAAGAAAGCGAATGAAATCCCAAACCTTCACAGTTGAACAAGAAAATATTCGTCTCGACATTTTTTTGTCGAGTGCTATGAGCATTTCCCGTGCATTGGTCAAAAAAGTTTTAGAGAACGATGGCGCGCAAATTAACGGAATTTTGCGTACTAAAAGCGGGTTTGAATTAAAACGCGGAGATGTTGTGGAATTTTCTTTGCCCGATTTGGTTCCGCTCGATTTGACGCCAGCAGATATTCCGCTTGACATTGTTTTTCAAGACGAGTATTTTGCCGTGATAAATAAGCCTCAAGGAATGGTCGTTCATCCTGCAAACAGTTATCACGCAGGAGACACACTTGTCAACGCCTTGCTTTTTAATTTGGACAATCTAAGCGGTATAAATGGTGTTATTAGACCGGGAATTGTTCATCGTTTGGATAAAAATACCTCGGGACTTATAGTTGTTGCGAAAAACGATTTAGCGCACAAAAACTTAGCAGCTCAAATTGAAAAAAAATCTGCAAGAAGAATTTATGTTGGCTTAGTTGACGGCAATGTAAAAGCAGATGAGGGTGAGATCGACGAACCTATTGGACGAAGCAGGGGCGACCGTAAAAAAATGGCGGTGGTTGAGAGCGGTAGAAATGCAAGAACAAAGTATACCGTCTTAGAGAGATTTGGAAAATATACCTTTATGCAGTTTGAATTAAGAACAGGACGCACACATCAAATTCGAGTTCATATGAAGTTTTTGCAACATCCAATTGTGGGAGATGAGGTCTATGGCGG
>DATESK010000114.1:0-5222 GCA_035270865.1 Clostridia bacterium
AAGAAATCGCAAGGAAACCGAAAAATTCAAAAAAAAGTATTTTGAGTATTATGACGATGTTAAAATTTCTCACCGTGAGGACTGGTAGGATTTAGCTTAAGTTCAATACTGGGGCTGGCAGATAGATTGAGTATCATCGTGAGGTCTGTAGGAAACTAGTTTAACGCTTGAACTGGAATATCAACGCGAGGACTGGTAGGATAGGTTAGTCAACGCGAAATCGGCAGGATTTTATGAAATATAGTTGCGTAATTTATTGATTTATTATTATTAGTTAACTTAGCTTATATTATAATAAGTAAAATATTGCAAAATGCGCAAAGCAATAAACTTTTCATTTTCGCTTTACAAAATCGAAATAATATATAATAATGATTGAGCGTCGCTAAGCGACACTTGGGGCAACCCAATTCCTTGCTCAATATGAGCCATTAGACCAAAAGGAGGTAATAAAGTTATGAATAAGTACGAAATTCTTTACATTATTCAAAACGACATCGAAGATGACCAAAAAACTGCCATTGTGAACAAATTCAGTTCACTCGTGGAGTCTTTGGGCGGAACCGTGGATTCGCTTGAACAATGGGGTACAAAGAAATTTGCATACACCATTGCCAATACGCAAACCGAAGGTTTCTATGTTCTTATGAACATTTCCGCGAAAGACAACGAAACGGCAGCAGAAATCGACCGCAATATGCGCAACGATGAAAAGGTTGTCAGATGTATGATAATAAGGAAGTAAATCCGCTTTGCGGACACAAGACATGCGACATTAGGTCGCACGGAAGGAGAAACTATGAATAAAGTTATTATTATCGGAAATTTAACCAAAGACCCCGAACTGTCAAGCACCAACAATGGCATTATGTACTGCAAGTTCACGCTTGCCGTATCGCGTAACTACTCGAAAGACGGAAAGCGCGAAACAGATTTCTTGCCGATTGTTGTTTGGAGAACTCAGGCGGAAAATTGCAACAAGTATTTGAAAAAAGGCTCTAAAGCCGCAGTGTCGGGCAGCATACAAACTCGTAGCTATGAAGCAAATGACGGCACCCGCCGTTATGTAACCGAAATAGCTGCCGATGAGGTTCAATTCTTATCGACAAAGAGCGATGTATCGGGAGCAGAGGAAGCCGATTTCGATGATATTAAGCCTGTCAACGACGACCTTCCATTTTAATTTAAGGAGAAACTCAAATGGGTGAAGAAGTAAAACCGCGCTATGCAAAACGCGCACCAAAGAAAAAAGTATGTATGTTCTGTGTCGACCACGCAAAGGACATAGACTATAAAGATGTAGCAAAACTAAAAAGATTCGTCACGGAAAAGGGCAAGATTCTGCCCCGCCGTATGAGTGGAGTTTGCGCCAAACATCAAAGAATTTTGGCAAACTCAATCAAACGCGCCCGCACAATGGCATTGCTTCCCTACAAAGCCGACTAATAAAACGCAGAGTAAGAAACAAGCCAAATATAATTGATTATTCAGCAAACAAAAAGAGCAAGCGCAACAGACGCTTGCTTTTTTTATGTAACCGCACAAGACAAAAGTGGAATAAAAGTGCCAAAACTCAACATATGTCGCTTAATTTTTGCCAAGGCAGATTATAGTGCGGTAAATATTGCAAAATCAAGCCGCGTCAGTCGATATGTTCTGAAACGGAGTAAGCGCACAAAAAAACCAAAACGCGGTAAATGGTGGGAACACTTGACGGTGCATCGGCATAATAGCGTACTTAAACAACTTGTTACGCATATAATGGAACAAAAAGAGAAATTTTCAAAACTTGTTGTTGACATAAATTGGATTCTATTGTATTCTAGTAATATATATTCACAAAGGGCTATTTATCGCTATTTTTATTGCGGAGTGCCCATAGTTAATAAATAGTAATAATTTTTAGCGAGTTGTTTCATACGGGCCATAAAAACAGGTTTCCGAACTTAGGTTCAAATGGGAGGTTTTATGAAAAAATCAAAACGCAGTCTAAGCCTGATTTTGATGTTAGTGCTAGTACTGGTTTTATCCGTTGCAGTTCTTGCAGGTTGCAATGGTTTGCAAGTTCCAACCGAAAATCCAATTGATATTGGTGGCGACAAAACTCCGGGTGGAGACAACACAGGTAAAGAGCCTGCAGTAGTCAACAAAATTTCTCCGACAGTTGAACCTCTCGCGTACAATGTCAAGAACTCGGATGAATCGCAACTTCTTAATTGCGACGAATACATACTTTTCGATGTATCATCCGAATTGGTTATAACAAACGGCAATATCGGCAGTTTTGTTGAAGTGATTGACCGTGACGGGGTTGCAGTTGCAATCGAAGTTATTGCTCATGACGGCATCTACACCATTGCCAAAGCAGAGGGCGTGTACACGGCAGGCGCTACATACACAATCGAATTGCTTGACACGGGTGCGAACTTCACAGGAAAAGATGCGGCTTTAAGAGAAATCACATTCACAATTTTCAAGGACGCCATTGCCGATCAAGTTTTTCAAAATGGCATTGTAGTTGTCCAACCAACGACAGTTTCCATTTTATCGGTTGGAGAAATAGATAGTGCGGCTGGAATTTACGAAATCCAACTTGAACTCGTTGTACCGTATGATGTTTCAAACCTTGACGAAGCAAACGCGAGATTTGCAGTTGACAATGTCTTCGTAATCGCAGAATCTATTGAAACAGTAACCGCAGAATCGACATTCGGCAGAATCGTTGCTAACGCTGCTCGCCGTATATTCCAATCACAAAACAGAGTGATTTGCTTTATTCAATACGAATCTCCTTCACTTGAAGAAATCTATGAAATTTTGAACATCTACACCATTGAAGAAGTTGACTGCTCAGAAATTGCTATTGATGAAGAAATCGTTGAAGGTATAACGGCAAGCATTCGTGAATCTCAAATGTTCTATGATTTTGCCGAAGCAATCTATTTGGCTTCTGATGAAGCAGCATCGGCTGGCATAAAGGACACGGTAACAGGTTTCTTAGACAATTTCAAAATTTTGACTGAAATTAAGCACGAGGGCAGAGGTTTCGCGCTTGCATTCTCAATCGAATACTTAAGCGATGCAGACACGAACGGAAAATGTATGTATGCAAAAGTCGCTTACGGCGGAGTTGTTACATACGATGTCAAAGCCTACGCAGAACTTGACGGAACAAAGTTCTATTACGACTTTGCGCTTATCGTGAACACCCAACACACACTCACCATTTCAGTACAATGGATTGACAGCGAAACAGACACCATTGTTACAAACGATGAAGAACTTGCAGCAAAGGTTTCAGGCATTCTCGCTGACCGCACACTGCTTGACGGCGTAATCTTTGGCGGAGCGAAAGCAGTAAGCAAAGAATTCTCAGTACCACTCATAAAAACCTTAACATATGTTATTCCTAACACACCTATCACAATCAACCTTGACCTTAATTGGTTCATTTCGTTCAGCGTTCAAGCCGAACTTTTCAATGAAACAGTTATCACAACTTCAGACACGATCGGCGTTAGAAGTGTTAAAGATGCAGAAACAGGCAAATTAGTGCCTGAAAAGTATCATGCCAGAACAAACTCAATCACAAACGACACAATGTTGTTTGGAACACTCACAATCGCAACAGGCGTCAACGCTGACGCATACTTCTCAATCGTTGGTTTTGCAAAATGGTTAAGAGTAGGATTTGATGCAAGAGTGGGCGTATATCTTGAACTTGACGGCGTATTCGCAAAAACAGCAGCATCTGATGACAACATCAAGACAGCGGCAGGCGAATTCGGTTATTTCGTGTCAATCGCTCTTGAGTACAAAGTATTCGTACTAAGCGGCAAGCCATTAGGATACGAATTCCACGGCACAATCGTAACCTTTGGTCAAGACATTATTACTCTTGGTTGGGACAACGAAAAGGTAGACACAACAATTGAGCTTGAACTTGTAACCCCTATTAGCATTGACGGACAACTTTCAATGAAAGAGATGGACTTGCCCGCATATGAGTCAGACAAAGCATACCTAACTTTCCAAAACCCAATCGAACTTGACACAGTTTGGGCAACCTCGGAAAAGGTTTATTCAGTCAACGATTTTGAATATGACTTTGCCCAAGTAGACGGGAAGCCAGTTGCAACTTATGCAAACGGCTCAATCGTTGTTCTTTCAAAGGACAGCTTCACAACAACAATGACAATGACCTTGAAGGCAGACAGCGGCGTTTCAAAGGTGTTCACAATTTCCTATACAGCTCCTGTCATCGTCATTGATGATGTCCCAGAAGCAAGCTACAATGTCAGCTTTAACAGCAAAGGCGGAAGCTATGTTGCTCCAATCACAGTTGATTATTTAGGCACAACAACATTAGCCACTCCAACAAAACAATATTATGTGTTTAACGGCTGGCAGTTGAATGGTGTTGCGGTTAAAAATGAATTCACAATGACAGTTGCATCCAATGTTGTTCTTGAAGCAAAATGGACACAAGCAAAAGCTGATTACACCTATATTTCAACAGCGGCGCAATTAAGAGCAGTTGCAAATAATTTGAGCGGGAAATACTTCCTCTTAAATAACATCAACCTCGGCGGTGCGGAATGGAATCCTATCGGCACAGCAGAAGCTCCGTTCACAGGAATCTTTGATGGTAACGGTTTCAAAGTTTACGGCTTCAAAGTTACCAAGGCAACAAGCTACGCAGGTCTGTTCGGATATGTAAAACTTGTTGGTGCTTCTTATACAGAAAAGAATATTATGAATTTGACAGTCGAAAATGCAACCATAAGCTTCACAGCGGAAAAGACAAATGTTTATGCTGGCGTTATCGCAGGTGTCAATGAAGGCGAAATCAAAAACGCTATAGTTAGAAGTTCTTCAGTCGCTATCACAATGAAAGGTGATGTGATCAATAAATATAAAGCATATGTTGGTGGCTTTGTAGGCGTTAACAAAAAAGCAATCAGTGGCGCATGCTCAACATCAGCAAAAGTAAGCGCAGTATCGGCTAACTCATATATCAGCCTTTATGTAGGCGGATTTGCAGCATTAAACGAAGGCAATATCGCAGGAACAGCATCAGCAACAGCATCAGCAACAGGCACACCGACAGCGAAGAGCACGGCAGTTGTTGACTTCTGTGAAACCTATTCGGCAGGCTTTGTGGCAATCAATGCGGAAAATGCAAAAATCAGCGGCGCATCGGTCTATGGAAACTACACTTT
>DATESK010000115.1:0-4666 GCA_035270865.1 Clostridia bacterium
GTTTCCAACATCAATTTTTAATTTGTTTTTATAATTATTTTCTGTTGATGTAGTGTAAATTTTGCCTGCTTGATTTTGCGTTTTTATTTCATTAGGATTTATATCTTCAAAATTTGACTGCTCTATATCTTTTGCAACAAAGTCTTGCCCAAAAGTTTTTATGTTGTATGTGCTACTTAACATTTCCCGCATAACGGAAAAGACAAAACCAAAAACCGCGTTGTTATCTGCAAACCTAACTTCGGATTTTGCGGGATGAACATTGACATCAACAGTATCAAATGGTAGCATAATACTCACAATAAACATCGGAAAACTCCGCTTCATAAGATACGGCGCATACGCTCTCTCTATTGCGGTTGAAACCGTGTTGCAACTTACAACTCGCCCGTTGATTATTATTGTTTGGTAGCTTCGATTTGCTTTGGTATATGTAGGTTTTGAAAAATAGCCAGAAAGAGAAATTGCGCCGTGATTTGTAGAAAAAGGAACTAGTTCACGCATTGTCGCTCGGTCATAAATTGAGTGAAGCGCAGACAGCATTGAAGTGCCGTCGGTTGAAAAAAGCAGCCTTTTATCCACTGTATATTTAAAAGATATTTCGGGATTTGCCAGCGCAAGCTCTTGAATTTTTGAAGTAACTAAATGTTCCTCGCTCTTTGGCTTTTTCAAAAATTTTATGCGCGCAGGAGTATTGTAAAAGAGGTTTTGCACCGTTATGGTTGTTCCCTTTTTGCCTGCTAAATATTCAACATTTCCATAAACTCCGCCTTTGACGGATAAGGCAACAGCGACCTCGGCACTTTCGGTTTTTGATACCAAATTTACTTCGCTAACCGCCGAAATACTAGCAAGCGCCTCGCCACGAAAACCAAGGGTAGCAATCGTGTCAAGGTCGTCTGCGATTTTAAGTTTTGAAGTTGCGTGCGGTAAAAAAACAGATTTAATATCTTCGGGAAGAATTCCTATTCCGTTATCTGAAATTCGGATAAGCGAAATTCCACCGTTTTCAATTTCCACATCAATTTCGGTCGCGCCTGCATCAATGGAATTTTCAATAAGTTCCTTGACAACAGAAGCAGGTCTTTCAACGACCTCTCCCGCTGAAATTAGATTGTAGACATCTGAAGTTAAGATATTTATTCTGCCCATAGTTTCCTCACCGTATTTTAAAAATTAAGCGTTTTCATATGTTTTTTAAGGACAAATTGATTTTGCATATAAAAATATGATAAAACTTTTTACACTTTTCTTAGCACATTAATTTAATATGTCTTTGACTGCTCTAATACAATTTGTTTTGTTTCGCCAATTATAATAAGTATATATTTTTTAGTTTGCATCATATTTTAGTCCTTAGCAAGTTTGACAAGCTCCGTTAAGATGTTGAGCGCTTGAATAGGCGTACAGTTGTTGATATCAACGCATTCCAATTTTTCCTTAATTTCATCTGCGCGCGGAGTCTTCTTTTCATCAAACAAACTAAGCTGTTCTGTTATGTATTTTGAATTTGCGGTGGCAAGCAATAGTGTGTTTGCATCACGGTTTTCCGACAGCTTTTCAAGTTCAAGCATTATTTGTTTTGAGCGGTTAACGACCTTTTTAGGAACTCCAGCAAGGGACGCAACTTCAATTCCAAAACTTCTGTTTGCGCCTCCCCTAACGATTTTGTGAAGGAAAATTATACTATTGTCAATTTCCTTAACCAATATGCGGAAGTTTTTAATTCCGTTCAATTCCTCAAGTTCTGCTAGTTCGTGAAAATGCGTTGCAAAAAGTGTCATCGCGCCCATATTTTTATTTATTTCCTCAAGCACCGCCCATGCAATGCTAAGGCCGTCAATAGTGGAAGTTCCCCGCCCGATTTCATCTAAAATAAGCAAACTGTTCTTTGTGGCATTATTTAGTATTGTCGCCACTTCAACCATTTCTACCATAAAAGTGCTTTGCCCTGCTCCTAAATCATCACTTGCTCCAATACGCGTGAATATGCGGTCAACGAGCATAATCTCCGCGCTTTTAGCAGGTACGAAACAACCTATGTGCGCCATAAGCGTTATTAGTGAAACCTGCCGCATATAAGTGCTTTTGCCTGCCATATTCGGCCCTGTGATAATCATCGTGCGAGTATCTTCGTAATCAAGCGAAGTATCATTAGGAACATAGTTTCCGCCCGAAATAAGAGTTTCGATAACAGGATGTCTGCCATCCTCAATTTTAATTTTTCTTATTTTGTTAGAAACAAGAGGCCTACAATAGCGGTTATTTTTTGTAACTACCGCAAATGACAGCAAAGTGTCCAGTACCGCAAGGGAATTTGAAGTAGATTGAAACTGTGGAATAAATTCTTTTAGTGTATCCTTGATTTCATTATACAAATTTTCCTCAAGTTTTAGCGCGCTATCGCTTGCGGTCAAAACCTTTTCTTCGACCTCGCGAAGTTGGTCTGTTGTAAACCGTTCGGCGTTAGCAAGCGTTTGTTTGCGCTGATAACGGTACGGAACGCTGTTAGCGCTGGATTTTGAAACCTCAATATAATATCCAAAAACTCGGTTATAGCTGATTTTAAGATTGCGAATACCTGTTTCTTCACGCTCGTTTTTTTCTATATTACTTATCCACTCGCGACTGATTTTTCTTATATTGCGAAGCTCCATAAGGTCTTTATTAAAATCATCTTTCAAGTATCCGCCGTCTTTGGTGTTTGATGGACATTCCTCCGATATGGCTTGCGACAAAAGCTTTTGGATGTTAAAAAGAGTGTTAATCGAAGCGTTAAGCTCCCTAAGTATTGAGCTTTTTGCGAATTTCAAGTTTTCTTTTATTTTAGGAAGCATAGACAAAGTTGAGGCAATCGCCAAACAATCCCTGGGTGAAACCGAACCAAAGGCAACACGGCCTGCAAGCCGTTCCAAATCGGACACCGACTTCAAGTTATCAATTAAGTCTTCTCTTAGTTCAACATTTTGCAATAATTCATCAACCGCATCTTGTCGTTTGCTTATTTTGTTGCAGTCTTGAAGGGGGCGGTCAAGCCAACTCCTCAAATTCCGTGAACCCATAGAGGTTGTGCATTTGTCAAGCACGGAAAGTAGTGATCCGCTTTTCTTGCCATCTCGCATTCTTGCAGTAAGTTCAAGATTGCGCCGAGTATTGCCGTCAAGTAACATATAGGTTTTGTCGCCTACAAAATTTAATTTGACGAATTGCGAAAGTGCGCGTTTTTGAGTTTCTTTTAGATATTCAAGCAAACCACCTGCAGAAGCTACCGCAAACTTTTTGTCCTCGCACTCATACGATTCAAGAGAGGAAACATTAAGTTGAAGCATAAGTTTCTTTTTTGCATCTTCAAATTTGAACGCGTATTCATATACGGCGCGCGGTTTTAATTCGTTAGATACGAAATACGGCATCTTTTTGTAAACGGTGGTAAAAGCGGTATTGCAAATAATTTCCTTAGGACAATAAGTTGACAGCATATTGTCAAGTTTTGAAAGGTAATCATCGCCCGAATATTCAGTTAACGCAAACTCACCTGTTGATATATCTGTCCAAGCAAGTCCAAATGCGGAATTTTCAACAAATACCGAGGCAAGATAGTTTGAACTTGTGTCGTCAAGCATACTTTCCTCAATGATTGTGCCGGGCGTGATAACTCTTATGACATCGCGCTCAAGCATACCTTTAGCGGTCGCAGGATCGGTCAACTGCTCGCAAATTGCCACTCGGCAGTCGTTATCTATAAGTTTTCGTATGTAACTATCGACAGCGTGGTAGGGAACTCCGCACATAGGCGCTCGCTCCTCAAGTCCGCAGTCGCGTCCTGTTAAGGTAATATCCAAAATTTTTGAAGCCTTCACCGCATCGTCAAAAAACATTTCGTAAAAATCACCCAAGCGGAAAAGTATTATGCAGTCATTATACTTTTCTTTTATCTCGAAATATCTTCTCATCATAGGAGAAAGCTTAGCTATATTTGGAATCATTTCTCATCCCCTAAAATTTCGCCGAACAGAGAAGCGGTGTGCGCTTCGTTTATTTTTATCATAACAAATTCGCCTATCAAATCCGCTGCTCCCTTAAATGTTACAAGTCTTCCGCTGTCGGTGCGGCCGCAAACGCAATCTTCGTTTTTATCGGATTTGTCTTCAACTAAAACCTCAAATGCCTCGCCGAGGTATTTTTTTGATTGCTGTCTTGTGATTGAATTTTGAAGGGCGACTAAACGCATTATTCTTGCCTTTTTTACTTCATTTGTCAACTGCTCCATTTTGGCGGCGGAAGTGCCTTGACGGGGCGAATATACAAAAGTAAAGGCGGCGGAATATTTAGCGGACTTCACAAGATTTAGCGTGTCTTCAAAATCTTCTTCGGACTCTGTGGGAAAGCCTATCATTATGTCGGAGGTTATACCGCAATCGGGCATTTTTTCTCTTATCATATCAAGTAACGAGAGGTAATGCGCGGAGGTGTAACGGCGGTTCATATCCTTTAGAACTTTATCGCTACCCGACTGTGCAGGCAAATGTATGTTTTTGCAGATTTTTTCGGATTTTGCAATAATGTCCGCTATTTCCGCATTCAAATCTTTAGGATGTGAAGTCATAAAACGCACTCTAAATTTACCCTCAAGTTTATCTATTTCCGAAAGCAAGCGGGCAAAAGA
>DATESK010000116.1:0-2299 GCA_035270865.1 Clostridia bacterium
TTATGGTAGAATAAATTTGGGCATAAGCCTAACTTAATACAATTAAAATTGGAAGTAGTAGTATTTGCGCGTTAAGTGCCGAGAGGACGGGGAGTGCCATCGGACGAAAAGCAAGGCTTGCGGTGCAAATTACGCTCCCGCTTCAACTCAAGCGAGTCCTTCCAATACAGTGGGGGACTTTTGCATTTTTTAGTCCTCATATCACGAGAGAATAATATTCTCAATGGAGGGCTTTTTGTTTTTCTAGTCCTCAAAAATTGGACTTTTTCAATTATTCTCAATTTTATGATAAAGCCAACACTCCCGTATGGTGCAATTATTCCTTGGTTGGAGGTTTTTTTGAACTACTTAGAAGCGGTGGATTTCATCACAAATGTTGAAAAATTCGGAAGCGTTTTCGGACTTGAAACCGTGCGTGAGCTTTTGCGTAGGCTTGGCAATCCCGATAAGAATTTGCGCTTTGTGCATATTGCTGGAACTAACGGTAAAGGCTCTGTTTCATCCTATTTGACAAGTATTTTAGTTGAGGCAGGATACAAGGTTGGCACTTTCAATTCACCTTCCGTCTTTTGCTACAATGAACGCTACCTTGTGAACGGAATTCAAATAGATGATGAAACCGTTGCAAGATTGCTAAGCGTTGTGCGTGATGCCCGCGCGCAAATGGAAACCCTTGGACTTGCGCTTCCCACTGCTTTTGAAATAGAATTTGCGGTTGCACTTCTTTGGTTTGCAGAATGCAAGTGCGATATTGTTGTTTTGGAAACGGGACTTGGGGGAAGGCTTGACGCGACTAATGTTATAGAGAAAAAGGAACTTGCTATCATAACTTCAATAGGACTTGACCACACAAAAATACTCGGTGATACTGTTGCAAAAATTGCGGCGGAAAAGGTTGCAATTGTCAAAGATTGTCCACTTGTTACATTCTGCCAAAGCGATGAAGTTATGAAAGTATTATCTTGCGTAAAAGATTTAAGACTAGCCGAAACACCTGAAAGCATTTGCGATAGTTTAAGCGGGCAAGTTTTTGAACTTAACGGAAAGCGTTACGCAATTTCTATGCTGGGATCGCATCAGCTTGAAAATGCAAGTCTTGTTGTTAAAGCTTGCGAAGTTTTAAGTGAGAAAGGTTTTGAAATTTGCGAAACGGCATTAAAGAATGGATTATTAAAAGCCAAATGGGCGGGCAGAATGGAAATTTTAAGTGTTACCGCCGATAATAGCAAACAAACGAAAACTATAATTTTAGACGGCGCGCACAATCCTGACGGCGCAAGAATTTTGCAAAACGCGCTTTCTCATTATTTTAAGGAAAAGAAAATTGCGTTGGTTTTTGGAATGTTTGCCGATAAAGATGTAGAGGCGGTTGCAAATGCAATTTGCAAAGGTAAAGAGAAGATTATAATGGTTACGCCACCGTCAAAAAGAGGTCTAAACGCTAGTGAACTTGAAAAGATTGCTTTACAATACTGCTCTAAAACTTTGGTGGCAAAGACAATAGAAGAGGGCGTTTGTATGGCGATTGAAAGCGATTGCGAGGTTGTTTGCGTCTGCGGTTCACTCAGTATTTTGAGCGCGGCACGCAAAGAGATTTTATTACGAGGTGAAAAATGATTGACACAACAAAAGTTGAACAGGCAGTAAAAATGTTTTTGGAAGCTATTGGCGAGGACACTTCCCGTGAAGGCTTGATTGACACGCCTAACCGCATCGCGAGAATGTATGAGGAACTTTTATCGGGCTACAAAGAAAGCGCGCGCGAACATTTAGACAAAACTTTCAAGGTGGACGGCGGTGAACTTGTGGTTGAAAAGGACATTGCGTTTTCTTCTATGTGCGAGCATCACCTTATGCCCTTTTTCGGCAAGGTGCATATTGCTTATATTCCAAGCGGACAAGTGGTGGGACTTAGCAAACTTGCACGAACTGTGGAAGTTTTTGCAAAGAGGTTGCAGCTTCAAGAAAAAATGACGAGCGAAATTGCCGATGCAGTAATGGAATATCTTGCGCCTAAAGGAGTTATGGTGGTAGTTGAAGGTGAGCATACCTGTATGACAACGCGTGGGATTAAAAAGGTCGGTTCAAAAACAATCACATATTGCACACGAGGGGATGCTATAACTGAGCAGAAGAAAGCAGAAATTCTTGCGCTAATAAAGCTGTAATATTTGTTTTATAAAGCTATAATACTGTGCTTAAAAGTTTTAATTTTTTAGTAATATAGATTTTGTTTAACAAAAACACAGCAGCCTATATAATAAAACAAAGAGGAAATACTTTTTTAAAAGCTGTAAAT
>DATESK010000117.1:0-2893 GCA_035270865.1 Clostridia bacterium
GTTACGGGAAGCGGCAAGACTTTTACTATAGCGAATGTCATAGAAAGAATTCAGCGTCCCGCGCTTGTTATAGCACACAATAAAACGCTTGCGGCGCAACTTTGCAATGAATTTAGAGAATTTTTCCCAAAAAACAGAGTGGAATTTTTTGTCAGCTATTATGACTATTATCAGCCCGAGGCGTACATCCCCCGTTCCGACACCTATATTGAAAAAGATTTGCAGATAAATGACGAAATAGACAAACTCCGCCACTCTGCAACCAGTTCGCTTTGTGAATCTAACGATGTAATTGTTGTTGCGTCAGTTTCGTGTATCTACGGCTTAGGCGCGCCAAAGGAATATTTTGCGCAAGCGGTATCGCTTCGCGAGGGCGATACAATCGACCGCGATGAACTTTGCCGTCATTTGGTGAATATACAGTACAAAAGGTCGGACATCGATTTTACCCGTTCAACATTCCGTGTGCGCGGCGACATTGTGGATATTTTTCCTTCTTCAAATTCCGAAATAGCTATAAGAGTAGAACTGTTTGGGGATACTGTTGAAAGGATTTTAGAAATTGACGCCTTAACTTCAAAGATTTTATCCGAACTAAAGCATACCGTGATTTATCCCGCAAGCCACTATGTTGTGGGCGGGCAAAAGGAAGAAATATTTGAGAGAATTTTGCACGACAAAGCATTGCAGGTGGAAAAATTCAAGGCGCAAAACAAACTTATTGAAGCTCAACGCATTGACGAGCGTGTGAACTATGATATTGAAATGATACGCGAAATGGGCTTTTGTTCAGGTATAGAAAATTATTCGCGCTATTTTGACGGTCGTGATATTGGACAGCCGCCCTACACACTTCTAGATTTTTTTCCTAATGATTTTGTTGTGTTTATTGATGAAAGCCATATGTCGCTTCCGCAGATTAGGGGTATGTATAACGGCGACAGATCGCGCAAAACTAATTTGGTGGATTACGGCTTTAGGTTGCCTGCGGCTTTTGATAATAGACCGCTGAATTATAAGGAATTTGATTCCAAAATAAAGCAGATGGTTTGCATTTCTGCAACACCCGCAGAGTTTGAACTTAATGAGGCGGATAAAATTGTAGAACAACTTATCCGTCCGACAGGGCTAATTGATCCCGAAGTGGAAGTGAGGAAAACTAAAGGACAAATTGACGACCTTATCACCGAAATAAACAAAACAACGAAATCGGGCGGTCGCACGCTGGTTACAACATTGACTAAAAAAATGGCGGAATCGTTGACGCAATTCCTAAAAGAAACGGGTATCAAGGTGCAATATATGCATAGCGATATTGTAACGCTAGACAGGATAGAGATTGTTTCGAGCTTAAGAAAAGGCGACTTTGATGTGATTGTGGGAATAAACCTTTTGCGCGAGGGACTAGACTTGCCCGAAGTAAAGTTGGTCGCAATACTTGATGCCGACAAGGAAGGATTTTTGAGAAGTGAAACCTCACTCATTCAAACTATCGGGCGCGCTGCGAGAAACTCCGAAGCTAGAGTAATTTTGTATGCAGACACAATAACGGGGAGTATGGAAAGGGCAATGGGTGAAACTAACCGCAGGCGCGAAAAGCAAACGGCATACAATAAAGAACACAATATTGTTCCAAAGACTATCATTAAAGATATTATAAATACGCTGGAAATCACTAAAAAGCAAGTCAAAGCAAGTAAAACCGACCGCAGAGATATTGGATACGAGATTGAACGCACAAAAGGACTTATGCAGATTGCAGCAGACGCTCTTGAGTTTGAAAAAGCGATAAAATTGCGTGAGCATTTGGCGGAACTAAAAGCAGAGATGCGAAAGAAATAGAAAACGGGACAAGAGAATAGCAACTATAACGACTAAATTACAAACGGTAACAAAATGAAAGAAATATTTATAAAAGGCGCAAAAGAGAATAATCTAAAAAACATCGATCTAATTATACCTAAGGAGCAGTTTGTCGTATTCACCGGACTGTCAGGATCGGGGAAATCATCACTAGCGTTTGATACGATTTTTGCCGAGGGACAACGGAGATATATGGAAAGTCTGTCATCCTATGCGCGTATGTTTTTAGGGCAAATGCAAAAACCCGATGTCGAGTACATCGAAGGTTTGTCTCCCGCAGTTGCAATCGACCAAAAATCCACCTCAAACAATCCGCGTTCCACAGTCGGCACAGTTACGGAGATATATGACTATCTCCGCCTTTTATATGCAAGAATAGGGATTCCACATTGCCCGAAATGCGGACGGGAAATTGAAAGGCAGACCGTTGACCAAATTTGCGATAAAATTTTAGAGAGAGAGGGCAAGATTCAAATTCTTGCGCCCGTCGTGCGCGGTAGGAAGGGAGAGTTTGCGAAACTTTTTGAAAGTTTAAAAAAGAGCGGATATGTCCGAGTCCGCGTGGACGGGAATATGTTCACGCTGGATGAAGAAATTCCGCTTGATAAAAATGTTAAACATACTGTCAGCGTAATTATTGACCGACTAGTTCTAAAAGACGGCATAATCCGCAGGCTTACAGACGGCATTGAAGCTGCGCTAAAACTGGGCGAGGGGTTAGTTATTATCGACTTTGACGGCGAAGAAATTTTGTTTTCCACGAACTATTCTTGTCCCGATTGTGAACTCAGTTTCGAGGAACTCACTCCGCGGTTGTTTTCCTTTAACAATCCTTACGGCGCGTGTCCCAAATGTACAGGACTTGGTTTTACGAACGAAATTGATATTAACCTTTTGATTACGGATGAAAATCTATCTTTAAGACAAGGCGCGGTGAAGGCAAGCGGCTGGAGTATAGATACGGGGCAGATTTTGCAAATGCAGTTTAAGGCGATTGCAAAAGCCTACAAATTTTCACTTGATACGCCAT
>DATESK010000118.1:0-5213 GCA_035270865.1 Clostridia bacterium
TTTTGTCGTAGTCGGCAATCCCTAAGATTGCGTTTACCTCGGGAATTTGAGAAAGTATTACTTCTTTGTAACGCTGAGTTAGGCATCCCGTTACGATAACCTTAACCCTACCGCTCTTTTTTAGTTCCACAGCTGAAAGGATTTCGTCTACTGACTCTTTTTTAGCATCAGCAGTAAAAGCGCAAGTGTTGACAATAATTATATCAGCGTCTTTCTCGTCAGATACAATGGTATGTCCTGCCGCTGCAATTCTAGCCAACATCTTTTCGGAATCTACTCTATTTTTATCACAACCTAGTGAAATTACGCCTATTTTCATTTTATCCTTTTGTGCCGGCAGTATAATGTTATTTGTATAGGCAAATTTTAGTCGAAACTTGAATTCTAGTCAAGTCTTATGTTAAACCTTGCCAAGGTATCTTTTATGTCTTCTTGCGTAACAAACGGCGCTTGAAGTCTTGATATTTTGTTAGAATCACTTTTGCGGTAGAATAAATCGCCTTCGCCCAGCAATTTAACTGCCGATGTCTTGCCAAACAATATTCTAGAATTTATCGGCAAGTCGCATTTGAAAATAATCTTGGTAGGGAACATTTCCTTAAGAGATGCGCCCAAATAGTCAACTGTCGGCTTCTGCGTTGCTACGATAAAGAAAATTCCAAGCTCAGCCGTTGCCTTGACTTGTAATATTTCAAACAGCATCTTCAAAAACTCATCCGTGCTTATCCAGTCGGTCAACTCATCGATTACAACCAAAATTGCGGGGAAACTATCCTCTTTGGCTACTTGCGCATAACGATTGTATTCATCAAGATTGCGGCAACCATTTCTGTTAAAAAGCATTTTTCGCCAGTCAAGTTCACTCTTTAACCAATCAAATACTTCTTTTGCGCCATAGTCGTCAAAAACAACGCCGTGAAAAAGCAAGTGTGGAAGTTCCGCATAGTTTTTGAACACCGAATCTTTGTCCATAAGCACAAATTTCAAGGTATCTGCGTTATTTTTTAAGATTAGACTGCAAATCATCGAATTAAGGAAAACAGTTTTACCGGCGTTAGTCATACCGCCTAGCAACACTCGTTTATCACTTAAAAGATTACAGCATACACTCTTATCCTTGACACTTTCTCCCACAACAAAAGTATATCGGTTACTGTCAAGGTACTCCTTTGATGCAGTTATCGAGGAAAAAGATACAAATTCCCTATTCTTAAGCGGAATTTGAATTCCCAACGCATAGTCGGGGTTATCCGCATCAGGATAGACATCGGTGTTTTTCACCTCGAATTCAGCGTTTAGGCTGTCCGTCAATTTGTCCAACATAAACTCGTTAAAACGGGTTTTGTTCAAATCCTCAACTGTGAACTGAACAAATGTACGCCCGATATACGCTTCGGACACATTCATTTTACAGTTAAATGCCGAAAAGCATTTGAGCAGGCGTGGTATCCAGTTAACAAGCATTTGCTTCTTGTCATTTGACATATTCGCATTGATTTTGATTGCCATAATTATTCCCCCCTTAAAATTGAGAACTAAATTTATGTACATTTTCAAGCATCGTATGTAAGCAAATTATAATAATCATCTTCTAGCACGGTTTAGGTTAAGTCTTTATCTTTTCAACTTTACTGCCGAAATTTCCATCTTTACATTTAGTATAAAACATATGTTTACATTTGTAAAGATTTGCTTTTGCGTACGGATAAACGCAAACGCATTATTTTTAGTACAAATCGTCTTCAACTATATTATGTTCTAAAAGCAATTCTTCAAATTCTTCACGGGAAATCAAAACTTTTCTTCCTTTATTTGAGCCGTCCGCCTCGCCTAAGTAGTTGCGCATAACAAGTTGGTCAACGATATTGCCTGCCTTTGGGAAACCGATTCTAAGTCTGCGTTGAAGCAAAGTTACGCTTATAAGTTCACCGTTTAATCCAATTTGAAGAGCTTTGAAAAATTCTATTGGCAGTTCATTGCGATTATTCCGCATATCCCTTTTTTCTTCGGGTGGCGGATCTTCAGCAAAAATTTCCTGTTTCGCTTTTTCGTCAAAATAACCTTCGTTATGTTCGCAAATAAACTTGACAACATTGCGCACTTCCTCGCCCGTTATAAACGCCCCTTGAATTCTGTCAAGAGTTGCCGAGCTTGGGCGCATATAGAGCATATCGCCGTTGCCTAAGAGTTTATCCGCACCGCCTCCGCCAAGCACCGTCATACTGTCCGCGCCTGCGGTTACCTTAAATGCAATTCTTGTCGGTAAGTTATTTTTGATAGTTCCGCTTATGACATCCACTGACGGTCTTTGTGTGGCGACAATAAGGTGAATTCCCGTTGCTCTTGCAAGGCGCGCAAGTCGGTTAATGCTGTCTTCTACCGCCTTTTTTCCCATTGCCATAAGGTCGGCAAGCTCGTCTATAATTATCGCTATGCGTGGCATTTTCGGGAAGCCGTCTTTCACACCATAGTAATTATATTCATCAATATCGCGATAAGAATTTTTCGAGAAAAATTCCGTGCGTCTGTCCATTTCTTTTATTACCCATTGCAATGCCTTGATAGCCTTATCCACATCAACAATTATTTCATCCATAAGAAGATGCGGTATTTTTTCGTACACCTTAAGTTCTACGCGCTTGGGGTCAATAAGTATTAGGCGTAAATCGTCAGGAGTAGCCTTATATAAAAGACTAACTATAAGCGAGTTTATGCAACAGCTTTTGCCTGCGCCCGTTGCGCCTGCAATAAGCAAGTGCGGAAGATTTTTAATGTCCGCTGTGAACACATCGCCGTAAAGGTTTTTGCCTAGCGCAAAGGTAAACGGTGATTTATTATCATTAAATTTAGGCGAATTCAAAATCTCTTTTAGGCGCACAGTTTTGCGATGCTTGTTTGGAACTTCAATTCCTACTGCGTTTTTCCCAGGAATCGGAGCAAGAATACGAACGCTTACCTCTTCCATTTTCATCGCTATGTCGTGGTCAAGCACGGAAATCCAGTTAATCGTCTTGCCTTTCGGCATAGTAACCTGCAAAATATACAACGAAAAAGTCGGCCCACAAACTACATCAGTCACTTCAGCCAAAATATTAAAAGATGACAAGGTTGCCACCAAAACATCTTTTTTCTGCTCAAAGTCATCAACAGGTCCGTAATCGATTTCGTTTTCAAGCAACAAACTCAGCGGAGGAGCAACATAAGGACGGCGAACTATAGTTTTCTCGATTGACTCATCCATAGTAATTTGGGCAGCGCGCGGAACATCATTCCTCTGCGTAAATTTGGACTTATCATTTGATTGTGCTATTTCAACAACTCCATTTTTCGCGCTATTCCCACCTTCTTTTGCAAGTCTTTCCGAGCGCATTTTTTCCAAACGCTCAAGTCTTTCCGCTTTGCTCATATTTTCAGTTCTGCTTATATCTTTTTGTCTTACTTCATTTTGTGATGACGGCTCGTTCACCGCGCGCACTACTGCATCACGCAATTTTTCAGAACCAAACCGAGGACTTGAAGACGGAGGCATCACGCTTGGCAAAACATTTTGCGCAATATTGTTCTTTGCGTTTTGCGATGAAGTGTTTACGCCTTTTCCGTTCTCAATTTCAGCTTTTGCAATCTCATTATCAACTTTTTTGCCCTCTAAAGTTCCGTCAGCATTATCAATTTTCGCCGTTGGAATTTGTGGAACAACATTGTATCTTTGTTCTTTTGTGCCGTTTATTTTCGGTTTTTCGGTTTGCGAATTGTCTGTACTTTCAAAGTTAGATTTTGTATCTACATTTTTCTCAGTATATGATGATGATGATACTTCACGGAAATGGTTAAGTTCGTCCTGCTTCAAATCCTCAAGCTTAAATTCAGGAATTTCGCGTCGTTTTGCGCCCCACTCGCTTTTTTCGCGGATTTCGGGAATAAAGCCGTTTGCGAAACTCTTTCTATCGCTGAAATCCAAATCTTCTTTGGGTTTATCCGTTGAGTCTTGCGATTCAAATTGTGAATGCGCGCTTTTTTCGCCTTGAGAACCGAATGCGCTGTTTCTGTCTTGAGAACCGAATGCGCTGTTTTCGCCCTGCTGTTCAAATTGTTCTTTAGCGTTTTCTGTGAACTTCTCAAAGTCCAAATCATTTTCGCTATTTTCAAACCGTTTGCCGGCTTCCGCCCTTAGTCCGCTTCCTGTGCGGTCAATGCCCAATCTACCGTCCATAAGTATGCGTTTTTGCGTTGCGTAGGGTGCTTGTGCTGAATTTATTGTAGCTGCGCCCGCTCCGCCTAAATATTTACGGTAAGCGTCTTCGTCAAATTGCGGGGACAACAAAATTTTCTTTGCAAGTCCGCTCTCTGAATATGGTTGCGGTTTCGGCAACTCCATTTCATCCTCGATATGACCTTGAGCATTGGGGAACAGTGGATTATATCCGTCTGAACCTTTATTCTTTTTTTGCGCTTTTTTATCGTTTAGCGGTGGAATTGCATCAACTTCAACTCTGTACAGCTTTGCGCCCCCTTGCCCGTCCGCTTGCGATAGCGTGGAAAAATCTGTGATAGTCGGTTCTTTTTGCGCCCCGATTTTACTTCCTACCTTGCTTTTCCTTGTTTGGTAGGTCACTTCGCTTCTTATGAGAGGATAAAAATAAATAAATGATACTGCTAAAAAAGTTAAACAAACCAAAATGAGTGCGCCTGCATTTGTTAAGGCTTTCATAATAGGGAATGAAACTAGCGCCATAATCACTCCACCCGCCGTGTTACCGCCCTTGTAGCATTCCGACAAATAACCGCCATAGTTCTGCCCTAAAATGTGCGCCGAAGATGAGAAAATATGCAACGCTAAGATTCCTATGAGGAAAAGTGAAAAATATTTCAAAAATTTTGTGAATGGCAAAGTGATTCTAAATCCAAATAACACCGCTATACCGATAAGCAAGAAACATATCGAATAAGCATATGCGGCAAACCCGAAAGTTCCCGTCAAAAAGTCTTTTATCATCTGCCCCACACCGCCGAATGCGCCAAAAACAGACAGCATAGCAAAAAGAGCGATAATAATTACCAGTACTCCTCCTGCAACGCGGTTGAATGTGTTTTGATATCTAACTTTTCTCATTTTCCATCCTGTTTAACTATCGACTTTTCAAAGAAAAACTATCATAATTACTAGTTTTGTACTATCGACTTTTCAAAAGCATAAACTTTCACAATATTTAGTC
>DATESK010000119.1:0-2667 GCA_035270865.1 Clostridia bacterium
CTTTTGGAAGTTAAGCCCGACAGGTATACGACAATGACGCGCGCTATTCCCTATACTTCGGCGGGTTATATAGGTGAAGGTGGAGCAAATATTCCCAAAATTAACTCAACCGGTCTTGTCTACGAATTGGCAGAGGACGGAAGTGCTTATATTCCTAAGTATATTGATAGCGCAGGACGGGAAATAGGTTATGAAAAAACCGATCAACACTTGTCGTATGACATCGATGACGAAAAATTTCAAACCATAAAATCTGCGACTGTCGAGTACAATGCAGACAAAGGATATTACACAGTTACAATGGTTGCAGACATAGAATTTAAGGCTTATACCACCGCAGAAACACGCTGGGCAATAACCGATTCTAGCGCGACAAATGATCCTCATGCGGATTTTACCAAAATTGAAGTAAAGTTTGAACTTTGGGATAACGGCTATTTCAAAAAGTGGGAAATGCGAGAAAACTGGCTTGCAGAAAACGCTATGCCGCCTTTATGCTTTGAAATGAGTGCTGAGCAATACTATATGGAAGAATTTACCTATAACGAAGACGATTGCGACCTTACAAGATTTGATTTTTGGAATGTTCAATAATCAAATTTAACGACTACTTTGCGAATATAGATAAAAACTTAATGAAATTTTACAACTATGCTTGGAACAAAGATTAAAAATTTAATGCAATTTACAACTATATTGCGAACAGATTATTGTAATAATTAAAAACTGCAATGCAATTTAACAATAAAAAAAGCGAAACATTGTTTCGCTTTTTTGTGTGGTAGCCCCGTGGGGAATCGAACCCCAGATTCCGCCGTGAGAGGGCGACGTCTTAACCGCTTGACCACGAGGCCATATTTGTTGCTTGCAACACATATGGCTGAGAGTCAGGGATTAGACACGGAGTGTATCATCCTTACCACGAGGCATAAAGTTGTTAGCGTAATATGTATTTAATTTTGTTGTATCACATACTTCTTGCTAGATTTTAGCAAAATGGATTATAACATAGTTAAAAAGTATACACAAGCGAATTTGACGAATTTCTACTACAAACAAAAAGTCCTGCTATGCGTGTTAGTGAAATTTTTAAACCTGCAGTTGCAGGGTGGGTTTAAGGCTGTCGGTTGTTTCTGCCTTCCACTGAAATCGAGGCCTGACATAAAGCGCCGAACGCGCCATCCCGTATTAAAAATTTGTGGTTCAAAATGCTCACTAACACACATAGCAGAACCTTTTTATAACATAATGTTAGCATATACAAAATCGGATTTCAAGTATTGTTTTTTAATGTTATTTGTGATATACTAAAATATATTGTTTATTTCGGAGGAATTTATGTCCTATAAAAATGAAGATATTAGCACACAAACAACGGACGGTGCGTCCACACTTAATAACCCGATATCTACAAACATGAAAACGCTGTTTGCGGCTATTTGGTTTGTTTTGATTTTTGGAACTCTACTCACACTTGCTTCATTTTTTGACCTTTCAGTCAGCAAGATTTTGACTGCTAATTCGCTTCCTTCGGGTGAGTATTATTCTACAAGTCAGTTTGGATTATTTTTTGAAACAATGGGAAGCGCACCAATATGGATTATGGGCGCATTAGCCGTGGTTATTTTCTTTTGGAATGCTGTTAGATTGAATAAAAAGAGCTTGCGTATTGTGCTTGGAATTTTGCTTAGCATCATTACTGTGGCGGTGTTGTACTTCTTTTTTGCGGATTTATTCAAATATATACTAGAAAAGGTTGACGCAAAAGAGTATGCGGACGAGACCTATATTATGGCGCTAAAAGTTATGCTTGCGGCGGCATTTGGCGCAATGCTCATTATGCTTTGGAAGAATGTTAAACCCGAAACGAACAGAATTTTGTTCAAATGGGCAATCGTTATTATTTGTGTAGCAGCATTTTATTTGCTTATTTCCATTCTAAAAGGACCTATTGGCAGAGTAAGATTTCGTACAATGAATGCGACAGGCGACAATTTTGCTTTTGTTAATTTCACCGATTGGTGGGTTATAAACGGGAAGCGCACGGTAAGCGGTTTGCCGTCAGATTCCTGCAAGTCGTTCCCCTCAGGGCATACTTTTTCGGCAGGACTTATTTATACGCTGATTTGTCTACCACACCTTTTGCCCGCTTGGAACAAAAAATCGATAAAAATTTGGGTTTGGATTGTTGCTATTGCCTACACAGGTACAGTTGCAATCAGCCGTATTGTTGTTGGCGCGCATTATTTTTCAGATGTTTTGTTCGGCGGAACTATTGCATTTTTAGCAACTATACTATTCCGCGAAATTTTTGTGGACAAGTGCAAACACTTTATTGCGCTTAAAGATTTGAGTTTTGCGCGCAAAGGTAGAAAATTTGCTCCGACTGAGGAAGAGGCTATTGAAAGCGAAGAATTTGCTATGGCGGAAAAAGCGGAAGCAAAACAAGCAAAAAAGAATGCAAAATAACTTTATATAATTTGTAAAAAAAGAACGCGTATATGTGTTCTTTTTTTAATTTAGATGAATTGCGGAGTAACTAAAATTGTAGCAGATTAAGAATTTATTATAATTTTACTTAAATTCTTATTTTCTTGCAAAGTTATTTGTATATAAATTTTACAACTGTCTGCGAAGTTTGTGCATACTTATTATAGCAATTTGAAC
>DATESK010000120.1:0-3545 GCA_035270865.1 Clostridia bacterium
CCATATTGAGTTGATTCTCCGTAAGACATCAGTTATTTTCTTTAGTTGTAGTTGTAGTTGTAGTTGTAGTTGTAGTTGTAGTTGTAGTCGGCTTTGCCGTGCTTACTATTTAACCGCTTGAGTTTTGCGCTTTGCAGTTGCGGTCTTTTCTTCTATTGCGTTTTTTGCAGTTGCACTCTTTACCCTGTTTGCAGATTTTGCGGTTGGCTTTGCCTCACCGTCGCTCTTATCAGCTTTTGAAACTTCATCGGCTTTTGCCTTTTTTACTTCGGGAAGTTCAAGACTCTCAATCTTTGTTGCCACCGCTTTGACTTCAGCTTTTTCTTTATCTTCAATCTTTAGCTTTTTTAGTGCGCGCAAAATGTCAACAAGATAGTTTGCCGCGGCAAAATAGCTTTGCACGACTGCTGTTAGAATGATTGCCCAGTCCCACGGTTTAACAAATGGATGGAAGAAACAAACTATAACACCGCCAGAAAGTGTCGCCGAGGCAATTTTGCCAATCATATTTGCCTTAACTTCCACGCCTTTTTTCGCGATGATAGGCGCAAAGCAAATCATCATAAGTTCTTTGAATGCAATGGCAATAATGAAACCCCAATGCAAAAAGTATTCACCGTCAATTTTTATTGCGACCGCAAGACAGATGACAACGCTAATATGCATCAGTTTGTCCGCAAAAGGGTCAAGCAACATACCGACACCAGTTCCCCAGTTATACTTTCTTGCAAGCATACCGTCAAAAAGATCACTTGCCGCCGCAATAGCAAAAACTGCTAATGCCCAATAAACAAAGGTCATACTGTTTAGCCGTCCCGCATAAACACTTAATACAACAAATACAGGAATACAAAGTATCCGAAAATAAGTGATAATGTTCGGAATAGTCCACAAATCTTTCATATTAAATTGATCTGATTTTCTTGTTCCCATAATTTTACCCCCGCGCGTGATATAAAAATATTATGCAATAATTTATATGTACACAATACTTAATCATTTTAACATTACAGGTGCAGTTTGTAAATTGTTTTAAGAATTTACCTCATCTAATTTAGACTGCGACTTGTCTTTATATGAGAAATATTATCAAATAAAAGCATAAAGACAATCATGAACTAAAAAGAAATAGCGTTTTGTATTGCGCAAACTGCAATGCCTAGCAAACTGCTTAGAAAGTAAAGGGCTAAAACAATCAATATATTTTCCTTAAAATGCTTATTTTCCTTAAACAATATTGCAAATGCAATGCCCGCGTTGACCGATAGTCCCGCAATTAGAGAACCTAGCGACAGTCCGCCAATAATGTATAGTTCCGTGATAACAACCGATGACGCGCAGTTTGGGATTAGTCCAACAAGCGCTGCCAAAAACGGCTGAAAAATGCTGTCCGCCAGCATAAATGAAACCAGTTTGTCTTCACCGATATAAAATAGCGCAGTTCCAAACAAAAAGTTGACGATAAAAATAAACAGCACAATTTTTAAGGTATGAATGAGCGGATGCACAAAATAGGTTATAACTTTTTGATACTTAGGATTTTCGCACACGATATGTCCGCAACATCCAATATCGTTGTCGCAATCATCACGATTATGTTCTTCACCCTCTTGATTTTGTTCTTCACCTTCGTGATTATGTTCTTCGCAATTATGATTTTCCGCAATATTGTGACTGTCTAATATGTTATTTTTTTCGTCTTCGCACCCCTGTATACTATGTTTTCCTATGCTTTTCCCATCGATTTCGTGCGCGTTGCCTAAAGGCACAAGCCTTTTTGATTCGCGCTTTAGCATTATGGCATTGAAGAAAAATCCGACTACGAGCGCAAAAATAAACTTAATAGCGAGAACGGGTAAAAGTGCGCCGACTTTGGAGGGATTTGCAATAAGTATCGGAACAGCTTCATCCGAGGTTGCAATGTATACTGCAAGCAAAGTGCCAACTTGTATATGACGCTTAGCGTAAAGTTTTGTTGCGACAACGGAAAATCCGCATTGTGGGATAATTCCCACCGATGCGCTAATAAGCGGAGCAAGTTTCCCTGTCAATATTTTGTTCGCTTTGAAACTTCCAACTGCATTTTGCTCAATGAACTCAATTATTAGGCATGCAATAAAAATAAATATTGCAACTATTGCGGTATCTTTTAATGCATCAAGAAAAATTTCAAGCATATGTTCTCCCACTCAATCACTCAAGCGGCTAAAGCCACTTATCGTTAATTAAATTTTTTTATAATTAGATGTTTGCCAAACAACATAGATTAAAACAAAATTATTTTATTAAGACACACTATTTGAAAAAAGTTTTATTTTGAAAATAGTATTGTTAAAAAAAAATTTATAAGATAATACCTACTTCCCTAGTAAAAACCTGGCAACATCGTTTGGCGTTTCCAAAATGTAGTCAGCGTCTGCCGCTAAAAGTTCTTCATATTTACCAAAGCCCCACAAAACACCAAGTGAGGCAATACCGCATTCTTTTGCACCTATAATGTCGTACTTCGTGTCCCCTATCATTACAACATCATCAGGATTTTCTATATGCAGGTTTTCAAACACGCTTTTGATAACTTCACTTTTGCGCTCGTTGATTCCGTCAGCATCAGCCGCTCCGACATAGGAAAAGTATGGTGAAAAACCAAATTGTTCAACAATTTTGTCTGTAAATCTTCTAGGCTTTGAAGTGGCAACGGCAAGAATAATACCCTCATCTTTGAGAGCTTTCAACAAATCAAATATACCGTCATAAATAGCAATATCGCTCCAGCCGTCTATATCATACTGTCCGCGGTACACCCTTAACATTTTATCTACGGCTTCGGCTTCCAAATCATAAAACACTTTCATTGATACGCGAAAAGGCGGGCCAATCATCTCTTTTATGCGCTGGTCGGTTACATTTTCAATTCCAATGCTTGCAAGCGATAATTTTAAGCATCGTTTTATTCCACTTTCGCTGTTTATAAGCGTGCCGTCTAAATCAATTAAAGCATACTTAAATTTTTTATCTTTCATATTGTTTCCTTGGGTCTTTTGTACCGTAATTATGTTTTCTTACATTGTATTTTAGTACGATTTTCAAAATTTCGCAACCGATTGGGCAGACATCTGTTTTTTATAAAGCCTTTTAGTATAAGTTTGCAAAGTTTGACAACAATTCATACAATAACATATGGAGACAAAAATGGTCAAGCGAGGCGAATTATATTATGCAGACTTAAGCCCAGTTATCGGAAGTGAACAAGGCGGTGTGCGTCCAATTTTGGTTATTCAAAACGATATCGGTAACCGTTACAGCCCTACAATTATAGCGGCGGCAATTACATCACAACTTAACAAAGCGAAACTACCCACTCATATTACTCTTGATGCAGAGCAATTTGGACTTCCCAAAAACTCAATAGTTTTGCTGGAACAAATCCGCACAATCGATAAACAGCGGTTAAAAGAGAAAATCGGCGAACTGCCCGTTACTATGATGACAAAAATAAATGACGGACTTCTTATAAGTTTAGGTTTCTTTGAAACATAAAATAAATT
>DATESK010000121.1:0-4856 GCA_035270865.1 Clostridia bacterium
GGTTTAGTGCCATTTGGTTTAATAAAGTTGGAAGCTAACACAAAAAGACGGCGCGATGCGCCGTCTTTTTGATTACTTCTTAAATATTACAACATAGGTCAAAACTAAATGGCAAAAGATTCCTATTCTATACCCGCTATATTGGCGACAAAATCGTCAGCGGTAATTATGTAGCTTCTCTCACCGCCCGTTGCAAATGCTGTCGTTATCGCAGCTTTATTATCATAAATAGACGCAGGCATAGTTGATAAAATAATCCCCGCCGCAAGTCTTCCGCTTGTGCCGTTTATGTATAACTGCCAAACATTGTAGCCGCCTTCGCTTTCTGTCATTACAAACTGCACGGCAAATTCGTTTTCGCTAAAAAACAATTTTTCTACACTATATGAAAAGGTTCCGCCCTCGCGCATTTCAAATGAAGAAGTTTCCTCTTTACTTTTGAAAATTGTCGTATCGCTAGTTCCTTCTCTATCATAAATCATTGTGTACGTATCACCCGACTTTGTGATGCTGGTGAGCCCTGTCGCCTCATCATAAGCTTTGCCCGTGCTGTTGTATAAAGCAAGGGTTAGATATTGAACCGCTTCACCTAAGAATGCTGTGTTTGCAACCGCTAAATCTGTTTCAAATGATAAAGCGGTAGTTTCATCAATGCCTTTTTCATCAATCAATGTGTCGCAATGCAACTTAAACGCATCTAATGTTTCCGTAAACTTTTCGTTTTTTTCGGAAAATTTCAACAGGTCTTCATCCGTAACCGGATTGCACGCCACAAATGCAACAACCATCACTAAGGCTAAAACAACTGCAATTATACTTTTTTTCATATTTTCTCCCTCTATACAACTTTTTTTTGATATGTTAACGTCAACACTCAATTCCATTATATTCGTGAGTAAATTGTTCTGTCAAATACTTTTTTTTGCAGCACATACTTCGACTGTTAAAAAAGGGAAGCGATTCTATCGTTTCCCTTTATTTTATAAGATTAGTTTAAGTTGCTAAGCTATGCTATATTATGCAATAATTGTGCTATTTACGCAAAACCAACCACTTATGTCCAAAGGCTCGTCTTTGCGGGAAATCGACAGGCGCCTTTATCGTTTGACTTGAATTTAAGCCAAGTATTTCGCCAGCTTTTTTTAGCGCGAATTTTGTTACAAGTGGACCTATCAGTTCATAAATTACTGTTGCACACAGTATTATTGTTTGAATTTGAACGCCGTATTCAGGCACAACTTTTAATGCCGCTCCTGCAAGTCCAATGGCAACACCTGCTTGAGGAATTAAAGTAAATCCCAAATATTTTGTTACAACAGGCTTAGCATTAGAAACTTTAGCGCCGGCAATGGTTCCTACATATTTTCCTACAACTCTTGCTACTATGTAAATTATTCCTATAACGCCGACAGCGGGTAATATTGTGACATTTAGTGTAGCGCCGGAGAGAATAAAGAAAAGCATAAATAACGGCGGCGTCAATCTGTCAACCTGTTCAAACACTTTGTCGGTTACTTTGGACAAATTGACATAGACTGCACTCATGGCCATACAAGCTAAAAGTGAAGAAAAGCCCAAAGCCGATGATACGCCGACACACAACAAAACCATAGCTATTGTTGCCGACAATCTATTGCCTCGCCCTGTAAACCATTTTGTCAAAAATGCCAAGACGACTCCGAGTAATGCGCCGAAAAGTAATGCGCCAAAGATTTCTTTGACAGGGTTTAGCAAAGTAGTAGCCAAAGATACTTCACCGCTTGTGTTTATCATTTTAGCAATCGCAACGGAAACCCCAAAAGCTATCAGAGCGACCGCATCATCAATTGCGACCACAGGCAATAGCGTATCCGTTACAGGTCCCCGCGCCTTATATTGACGAACGACCATAAGAGTTGCGGCAGGTGCGGTTGCAGATGCTATTGCACCCAAAACCAAAGAAAATGCGACATCACATCCTGCAAGTATAAGCGCTAAATCCACGATAATAACCGCGCCTAAACCTTCTAAAATTGCAATAATCACGGGTGAACTGCCGATTTTTTTCAAATAAGATAACTTGAATTCCGCGCCGATTGAAAACGCAATAAAACCCAGAGCAATTTCTGGTATTATGGCAAATGATTGTACTGTTTCTAATGAAAGTAACTTCAAACAATATGGGCCTGCTATAAGTCCTATTATCAAATATCCCGTCACATTGGGAAAGTGAATTAGTTTCATAAACTTACTGACTAATAGCCCCAGCAATAATGCTATAGCCAGATATATGTAAATGTTTAAGCTCATTTTATATCTTGTAACCTTCGACCTCGGCGATTGGAATGTTGAACATAATCCCAGAATTTGGGGCAGATAAGTCCCCTACTATATTTTTAATAATGTTGCGCGCTATAGTTGTTTGTCCCTCTTGTAAAACAAACATCATAACTTTACAAACAAGATTTCTATCTTGCGCAAAGATATGCCTCATTGTTCCAAAAATAGGAATATCTTCAAAATTTGCAAGTGCCTTTGCCATACCAACGCCGTCTAAAACAGTACCGCCTTTTATCCCGGCTTCTGCCAGACTTTTCAATATTTCATCTTGATGTTCGGTTTGTTTCAAAATAAAAACTAATAAGTTCATAATTCGTCCTTTTTATTATTATTTTTTATTCATTTTGATTATTTTATTCCTTATAAGAAGTTAAGTCAAGGTGTTTGCTAATTTAATCTATTGCAGCTCGTCAATTGCAGCGCACCAAATTTAATATATTGCAATTTATCAAATTTAATCTATTGTAAAACATCAAATTTATTTAAATTATTTTATAACCAGCACAAGACAGCACTTCTAATGCTTTAAGATAATTTTCTTTTTTTGTCAAAATATAATCTGTGTTATATGTTGAAACGGCAAATATTCCAATATTATTTTCTGCTAAGAGCGTTGATATTTTTGCTAGTATTCCAATCAATGAAAAATCCAAAACTGCTTGAATCCTAAATGCTTTCCAGCCATCTTCTCGTTGAACCACATTATCAGGAACATTCTCAGTTATACAAACCAAAGAGTTTTCCTCATCCGTTTTCGCAATAAAAAAATACTCATTTGCAAAATCAAACGATGAAAATTCACTTACTTTACAAACCGAAAAATCACAATCAATTCTTTTTATCTCCATTTACATCTCCACATCAAACTTCACATTTTTACTCTGCATCCTCATCCAATGTCTCAACCAAAAAGCTAACTGGACGAAAACCGTCATTACACGAAATCATTGCCGACTTCTTATTCTTCATCCAGCCGTCATAGAAATCTTCGCCGCCGTGGGCAAGTGTCATAACAAATGCAGACATACTTTCCCATGCGCTGTCGCACATATCTTTTGGCTTTTCCCAACCATTGGCAATAAACACCTGCCCAAGCCGCATACTACAAGCGTGCTGTATGGGATTTTCATATTTATCTATCAAATCTTGATAAACAGTTTGTTTCATAACCGTAATCTTCACTTTTTTCATATCATTTCCACCTTTTAAGAGTAGAAAGATATTGCTTTAACTCTGTTTTGGCCTGCTCGGGAGTAAATGACAAACCTTGTTCTTTATTGTATTCATCAAGATATTTCAAGTTGGATTCTATCATTTCATCGATATTTCTATCGTGTGTATAACTACCTTTTCGAAAACAATACTTGCAATACTCCGTATTCACACCCCCATCACTATTGGTTCCGAAATCATCAGGGTTTTTCAAATCCATTCCGCAACTTTGACATATTGGCCTTTCGGGCAAATCTAAAAGCTCGTTTAATGAAACATCGTATTCTTTTGATATCATTTTTAATGTTTCTATATTGGGCGTGGTTTCACCATTTTCCCATCTTGATACGGCTTGTCTGGTAACAAAAAGCTTGTTTGCCATTTCATCTTGCGATATAGAATTGTTTTTTCTTATGTCCGCTATCACTTGATTCATTCTCATTTTGCACCTCATTTCACATACTTTTTCTTCAATTATATTATCTAATAGCTAAATTAACAAGCAACTGTTTGTTGCTGTAAAGTGCAATTCTAAGTTTTAATAATCACACACGTCTTTTTGAAAATACATCCATTTCAATGTTATTAAATAAACCAAACACAAGTATTATGATTTCCACTAAAAAAGTTTAAATTACCTTTTGAATTGCAGTAACAGTTCTTTGTCCTCTTTCAAAACACGGAAACTGTCGCGGCATTTTGATATGCTTTTATTCACGGTAAAATCGTTGAGGTTATTAGTTTTGTAAAATTCGAGTGTTGCCTCGCGGTTTTTCACAAAGCATTCCGCAATCAGCCACGCTACCACCATATTGACATAATATTCCGTCTCTCCGCGCATACCGTTTAACATATCGAATATTTTGGGCAAATACCCTTCGCGTTCTATAAATTTGAACCAAACATTAACACCTACGCGGCGCACGAACGGCTTTTCACTTGAAATTAGTTTAATAGACAAATCCCAAAAATCATTTTCGTTTTTGCCGTTAATGGAAAAGTGCAGCAAATCGCATGTCGCCCAGTTGTCTGCTCTTTCACAATACGGCAACAGATACGACTTCATCGTATCGAAATCTTTGAGTTTCATAATTAAACTGCCATTAATTGAGGTGTTTTCAAAATAATCCCAAAGCCATAAATCAAGATAGGAAGCAATATTCCCTTTCGCGATTTTTTTTACGATTTCTTTGATATTCGGCGACAAAACCGCAAGTACGGGCATCTGCGTATTGAGAATATTTTTCGTCCACTCTACTTTTTCGGGTCTGCCGTAGCCGATCAAGAATTTCTGAAACTCCTCTCCGTCAGCTTTAGTCCATGTC